>NZ_JBHFLL010000273.1:0-43538 GCF_041928595.1 Microcystis sp. BLCC-F209 | reverse complement strand
TCCCAGCTTTGGTGGGTAAAATGTATTCTAAGATACATTTCTCAAGAGCGAGGGGGTGGAACGAACCACAAAGACACAAAGGACACAAAGATCGACCGATCCTATGTCAATTAAACTTATCACACAGAACCTAGAAGAGCCATATTCTGAATAGCTTGTTAAGTTTTTTGGTTAAAATCACTTATGGTATAAGTCCCTTCTGCAATTCGTCGTTCTTTTTCCGCTTCTTCTAAAAATTCAGCTAGGTGTTTTTTTAGATAGGTTGCTAGGCTATCTTGTTGTTCTTCAGAAAGCAGTGCAATTTGCTCGAAAGTTTCTTGAATTAATTTAGTCATAGGTATTGTACTCCGAAGTTCAGTTTTTGAGGAAAAAAATCAAGAGATAAATACTGCCCTAACACACCAAAAAGAAAAGTTTTTGATGTGTTACCCTTGGTCAACCTACTATTTATAACAAAGCCATTTCTCCCACCACTTCCAAGCGGGTATAACTGCCGATTTTAAGGAATTTTTCCGAGAGAGATTCGGCCACATTGGGAGTAATCCAGCCTAACTGTTTGAGAATTTGCAAAGCGGCGGCATATTTAGCCCGTTTGGAACCATCTAAAGCTTTAATTGCTAATCCTAAACCTTCACCGACGCGCCCAATACATTGAATCCCTTCGGCCCCGGCTTTACTGACGATTTCCCCTTGGCTAACCTGCATTAATTCCGTATCAAAAGCCCCTTCTCCTGCTACCATGCGGGGATGATAGGTCATCGCCCGGACGATTCTTTCTAAGTCTAAACGGTTGCCAGAGGCTAACTGGGCGTAGAGATGGGCCATTTGCCCCAACTGCATTGAATAGGTGGGCGCACCGCAGTCATCGTGGGCGCTGATTAATTCATCCCCCGGCATTCCCAATAATTCGGCAATTTTGCTTAAAATTAGCTTTTGTATCTGACTAGAACGCCGCAGATAGGTATTTAACGGCCAGCCACGCTGTTGACACACTGCTAACATCCCAGCGTGTTTGCCAGAACAATTGTACTGCAAGCGACTGGGTTTGCCTTCGGGGAGGGGACATTGCAGGGCATTGGGATCGATATCGGCGCGCCAGAGAATATTAAAGACTTGACGGGCGTGTTCCACCGTGCCTTGGTGAGAACTACAGATAATGGCTAGATCCTTATCGTTGAGATCGTAGCGTTCGAGGGTGCCGGTACTGATGACAGCCAGTGCTTGAAAAGGTTTCAGGGCCGAACGAATAAAGGCGCTAGTTTCGGCGCTGCCGGCGGTGGATAATACCCGGCCGCGGTCATCGCAAATAGCGGCCTCGACATGATGAACCGATTCAATAATACCTTCCCGGAGGAGATGAATTTCTAATCGGTGGGTTGGTGAACGTTTTACCCTATTCATTCAGATTGGTGATTGGTTGCGGTTAGTGAGTGAAAAATAGCCAGAAAAGACCACTGATAGCGACAATTGCCCCTAAAATCAGGGCGGTTTTTTGTAAACGCTGGAGAATGGGCTGGATTTGATAGGAGACGATTAAACGATCGCGGGTTAAAATGGCGGCGGTTTTTGTCCAGATTTGGCCATCGTACCAGCCCGACTCTTCATAAAATACTTTCTCCGATTGCAAGCGATCATAGACGTAGATCCAGCCTAAATACAAGCGCAATAACACCAATCCTACCAAAATTGTCGAGCCAAAAATCCCCGCGCAGAAGAAGAGAAAAGGGGCCTTTTTGAGGGGAAAACTAGCGGCGGCAATCGGTCCGACAATTAACCATGTCCACAACCATAACCAGACAATTTTTTTTGTATAAGAGGCTACATCTAGCGTCGCCCAACGGAAAAACCAAGATTCTTTTAATTGTTCGTACTCGTTAACCGGTTGCTGTTCTTCCGGGACGGGACAGAAATCAAGGGAGGATTTCATGGATTCTACTCCTCTAAATGGTCGCTAGGTAGAGGAATCCGTTGAGCATGACCCCAAAATGCTTCTAAATTATAAAATTCTCGCTCTTTTGGTAAAAAGATATGGACAATGATAGCGCCATAATCCATCAGGATCCAGCTACCTTCGCTTTTTCCTTCCACTTGTCGGGGGGATTGTTGCCATTCTAGTTCCATAGCAGCTTCGATCGCATCCTCGATCGCTCGCACTTGGGTGGTAGAATAGCCGGTAATAATCAGAAAATAATCGGTTAAATAACAGATATCGGCGACTTTCAGGATGGCGATGTCCCCTGCTTTCTTGTCCTCGGCAGCGGTAACAATTGTCTCTAGAAAATTTTCGGTCTTGAGATTTTCGGCGATGGGGGTAATAATTCCAGTGGGATTGGTCATTCAGGTTGTGGTTATCCTTTGGCTGAGGTGGTTGTAAGCGAGTCTTGAGATTATGTTAATCAATGGTTTTAGTTTCTGTTGGTTGTTCTTTAACAATTTGTAACGCCCAGTTGCGCGTTAGCACGGTGCGGGGATGAATGGGACAATGGCTACTTAAAAGATATTTTAGGGAATAATCGCAGGTTTGTTGAACGCTTTTATGGAGATTTTGATAGCTGAGTTGTCGTAGGGCGTTTAATTCGGGTGTATCGCCGCGATTGGGTTCCAAGGCATCGGCAATAAAGACTATACAGCTAAGATCGCTCATATTGGGTTTACCGAGGGTATGATTGCGAATTGCTTCGAGAATTTCCTCGTCGGTAACGTTAAATTCTTTTTTGGCGACAATTGCGCTCACGTCGGCGTGGAGTAAGTGGGGATGGGATGCACAGATATTATCCACGTCTATTCCCGCCGATTCCGCCATTTTTAGCAGTTTTTTGGGCTTGAAAAATTTAGCCAGATCGTGCATTAACCCGGCTTGCCCTGCTTGGACGGTATCGAGATCGTGATGACGAGCTAAATCAATACACATGGTCTCCACACCGAGAATATGGCGCAGACGGTGTTCGTTGACGTTTTCTTTTAACCAGTCGATAACTTGCTGTCGCATCTTTTTTTGCCCTTGTGGAACCCCAAAACGATTGTAACAATTACTATACAATTTTGCCTATCGCTTCAAGGTTCGATCTTTACCAATCATCCTCGCGAGTAGCTTCTAAAACTTCTTCTTGCTGCCAATCATCCTGAAAAGGTTGTACCACTTTACCGATCGCATCGGCCACAAAAGACTTAATAAATTCTTCCTTGCGACTGAGTTGAAATTGTCTTTGTACCACTTCCGTCATACCACCGTCACCCCAGTCTTGATCCTGACGGAAATATTCAATAAAACTTTTGCCAGCAATGCGGGTTAAATAGGCGGCACTGACCCCTTGAATTGCCTTACCGACTATATAGGTAGTAAAATTTAATTGTAGGATTCTGGCTAATAATTCTACTGCTCCTTTCACTACTCCCAAACTAACTAGAGTTTTGCCTAAAGATAGAGCCAATTCCTTGCCTCGATCGCTGTTAATTTCACAGCCATAAACTTGACCAATTTCTCTGACCATTTGAGCATTAACCGCCGCCGTTGCTAACAGATCGAACACTGGTAAGGGAGTCACCGCAATCACTCCCGCACCGATCCACTGATAGCGATCGATAATTTTATCAGCTTGGCGACGACGTTGGCGATCAATAATTTTCCTAGCTTCTTCCCCCAATCTTTGGGATTGTAAGAGGATATTATCCGCCACTAAATCCTCCCCTTCGGCCCGTAAAACTGAAGCTAAACGTTTAATTAAAGCTAAAATATCCGGTTCTGGTGTGATGATTTGTCCACCGGTTAACTGTACTGGTTGGGGATTAGCGGTAACGGCAATAATATCGGCGGAAAGGATCACTCCTTTTAGCCGTTCTCGTAATTGTTTTAAAATCATTTCTCGATCTTCGTCGCTATAGAGATCGATTTTATTAAAGACTAAGAGAGAACGTTTACCAATATCAATTAAACGCAATAAAGGGCCGTATTCCGATTGTCGAATATCGTTATCGATGACAAATAAAAGTAAATCTGCTTCCGTGGCTAATTGTCGCGCTAACTGTTCCCTTTGACCTCCGGCCGCACCAATTTCGAGAATGCCGGGGGTATCGGTAATTTGAATTTCCCGATTCACACCTTTCATTTTTAAACTATAGGTTTCCCCTTTTTCCGTGGTTCCCATGGTTGCCTCCACATTGCCCACCATTTGACCGATGAGGGCGTTAATTAGGGAGGTTTTTCCCGCCGATCCCGTGCCGAAAACAATGATTTTAACTTCTTTTCTGACTAAACTTCGCTCAATTTCTTGGGAACGCTTAATAAAAACCTGTTGGGTTACTTTATCTTGAATTTGCTCCACTTGTTGCCGGATAGCTTTTAAGGTTTCCCCGGCGGCCTCGGTTTTTTCTACTGGTAATTTTAGGGGTGGACGGGAGGAAGAACGCAATCCGCGGCGACTTTTTTGCTGCTGGGGCAGCAGATAAAAGTAGTACAAAAGAACGTATATTAGCAAACCCAGCAGTCCGATAATGAGCAAAAGCAGAATATTAGCTAAGATAGGAGCGGTAAAGGCGATCTGGATGTAAAGACGATAGATAGAGTTGACTAACCACAACATTAATCCGAAAATAAAGCTCAGACCAATGATTAAAGTGGCAAGACGGGGTAATTTCATCAGCTTTAACGGTAGGGGGTTCCTTAATCTTGATCTTAGTTCTTTGCCGGCCGATTGTCGGGAACTAGAATAGACTATTATCTATAGTCATAATTGTTTTTATTTACCTCGTTGCAAGGGTCTCCCTTGCAACGCATTTCCAGAGGATTAGGGGTCGAAGAAGGTCGTCACCGACCTCCCCTCCCATTCAGAGTTGCCTTTTGCAAGAGCGCCTCTTGCCTCGTCTCAACAAGCAATTTGAATTAGGAACAGCTTATCTAGGACTGACTGAATAAATCTAAAAACCTTGTTGGATCAGACTTTTAGGCTTTTTCCCCTCCTGAAAATGGCTAAAACCCGACGGCCGAGGCCTGCCCCCAGGAAAAACTTTTTGCCGCAAACCCCGATAGGCATCTGCAAAAATTGTCACCCAATCACAGCTTCCTTTTCGGCTGTGTACTAACAAAATAGTTCTATAACTGAAATGTCTATCTAAGTAGGTAGGCACAATTATTTGTAGGATGGGTTAGCGGTAGCGTAACCCATGCGGGCGTTGGGTTTCATGCTTCAACCCAACCTACGTTCATTTTATATTTAATTCCACCCACCTACTTATCGTTGCTAATTCAATTTCACAGAAAAAATATCAGGCAATTAAAATCATTTTTATTTGGGTAGATTTCTTAACTAGAAAAACGTTTAGTCTTGACATAATATCATGTCGAGGTTCAATGATGATCTGCGTTGCAGCTTACCTGTGACCATAAACACTTCCTTGACTAAATGAAATCACACAAGTCTTTAGATACGGGCTGTATGATAGTCGCAGTAGATAACATTATTGCGATTGCTTTCTGCTTCTAATCTATACCGTATTACTATTTGTCAAAGTGCAATAGTGATATTTTACAGCCCATCTTTTGCAAGTTTGTTATTGAACGATATCCGTTTTTTGCCCTATTACCAACTACAAATCAAAATGATCACAAACATCTCTAGACAACTAACCACTGGCGCTCTTGCTATCGCTGGCACCGTTGCCGCCTTCGGCTTTGCTGGTACTGCCCCCGTCCAGGCGCAGGCGTTGTGTACATCGCAAAGTTTCACCACTTTCATGACCACTCCTTGCCGGAGGACGGACAAGTTGTTTACATACATCAACTCAAGTGGCAGTACGATTAGTGACATAGGCAATTTTCTGGGCATTACGCACAGCACGATGATGCCAATACACAGTTTCACCTTCACCCCAGCTGATCCTCTAAATACCATGATGGGTTCTCATACCATAAGCTACTCGGTCGAGATAGTTAATGACCCTCTCACTCCCGAAAATGAAGCTTTGACGCAGATGTTCTCAACGTTCAGCGCTGGCTATACCGCGACTGGCAATACTAACTTCGGTATCTCTCTGCAAAAGGAGGTTTGGTCAGATGGTATCGCTGGGGCGGTGTTGCTCGGAACTTCGTCGGCTAGTAGCGCCACTAGCTCTGTTGGTAACGTAGTTACAGTTCCGACAGGTACCACGAAAATTTTCGTCAGAGACACTTTCGGTGTATCCAGTCCTTCAGGATCACTGAATAATATCACCAACGTCTTCACACAACAAGCAAGACAAAGCATTTCCGAACCTTCTGCTATCCTCGGTATCTTCGCTGTTGCCGGTGTTGGCTTTTTCCTTCGTCGCAAGAGCTAGTCACTGCCATTAGAGCAAAGACAAGCGTTAAGGTTAAGCTTAACGCATTTTTTTGTGTCTAGAGAAGGGGATGGGGAAGTGGGGGAGTGGCGAGTTCGAGCATTTGTATTAAAATATCCAATACGCAATTTAAATGCAGTATACTGTTCACTTAACAATCCCACTGGTCACTGATAAGCTAAGACGCATTTAAAGTTGGGTAGGGTGCGTTAGGCAATCCCTTGTTTTTAGGGCAAAAATCAAGCTCTGAATATTGCCGTAACGCACCACAAAGAAAGGTTTTTGGTGAGTTACGCTAACGCACCCTACTGGGGAGCATCTCACTTTCTTTTCATTTCATTAACTTGACTGGTGCAAGTTGGGAATCTGGTAATGTACCGCAAGTCCTTCGTCATCGCTGTGCTTATCTAAATGGTTGCCTTTTTTAACTTTTTTATTGATCTCATTAAGCATTTCTACTTATGCCAAGGGGCAGATGCTCCCAGGTCATAACTATTCTAGACTACGGAGGTATCCGCATTACTGCCCTAATTAATAAATTGACAAACAACTTAAAATGATCACCAACATATCTAGACAACTAACCACTGGCGCTCTTGCTATCGCTGGCAGCGTTGCCGCTTTCGGCTTTGCTGGTGCTGCCCCCGTGCAGGCGCAGGCGGTGTGTTTACCACAAAGTTTCAACAATTTCAAGACCAATCCTTGCCGAAAAGGGGACAAGTTGTTTACACACATCTCCTCAACTGGCATTGGTATAAATGACCCGGCCAATTTTCTGACCATTACGGAAACCGTGCTGCCCTTGGGCGATTTGCACACCGTGACCTTCACCCCAGCTACCCCTCTGACCAGTCTAGCTGGCCCTTATGTCATAGATTACACGATCGAGATCGTTGATGACCCCGACACTCCCAACGTCAACGAACTTTTGACGAAGATGTTCGAAGCATTCAGCGCTGGCTATACCACAACTGGCCAGACTGACTCCGGTGTCTCTCTGAACAAGACGGTTTGGTCAGATGCTTTCGGCGGGACGAGTTTGGTCGGAACCTCGGAGGCCAAAAGCTCTGATATTGGTGGCATTGGCTCTCCTGGCCTAACGGTTCCAGTTGATCCGAATATCCTGAAACTTTACGTCAGAGACACTTTCTTTGTCTCTAGTGTTGACGGATCACTTAACAGTATCACCAACGATTTCAGACAAAAATCCATTCCCGAACCTTCTGCTATCCTCGGTGTCTTAGCCGTTGCCGGTGCTGGTGCTTTCGTTCGTCGCAAGAGCTAGTCACTGTCATTAGATTAAAGGCAAGCGTTGAGGTTAAGCTTAACGCCTTTTTTGTGTCTAGAGAAGGGGATGGGGGAGTGGGAAGTGGGGGAGTGGGGAGAAACAGTACATAACAGGGTTTTTCAGGTTGGATTGGCAGTTAATCGGTACCCTTAGAAAGGGATTTGGTGAGCTAAGACCCATTGTAGCCGCCTCTCCTTAGATTAGCTGAATCTCCCCCGCCCCCCCAACCCCCCCGACATCGGGGGGGGCCAGGAGGGGTGTTGCCTCTTGCAAGAGTGCCTCTTGCCTGATCTCAAATTGATCACTGATCACTGATCAGCCATTCCGAGGCCCTTTCACCTAAATCTAAGGCCAGACTAACCGCTTTACCGAGACGGGGACGCTCGCGAGTTTCGCGGATAAAAGCTTGGAATTGACTAAAACCCCCCCATTCGTGGAGATAATTAGCGATCGCATTGAGATGTTCCAGATATTCAGACTCGGAGAGGGGAAAAGAAGCTTGTTCGAGATATTTCCACATTACCTGGACATGAACCTTATCTTTGATGCGTCGCAGCTGGATATCGTAGGAACGACCCCATTTTTCTAGTAATAATTGCTGTAAGTCCACACCCGTCATGGTTGCTATCGCTTCTCAGATGTCAGTCAGTCAATTAATTCTAACTTACTTTTAGCTGCTGCCCCTAGGCTATCCTAAATCCGGTTATTAAAACCGGATTATCTATTGCCCCTATTGCCTATTGCAAGAGTGCCTATTGCCTGTCCTGATATATAGCCTACACTCAACGGATTTAGTATTAGTCCACCTCGCTTCGATGGGGACAAATTCCCGCAAAAAAGTTTTTTTCGGTACGGCGAGTATGTAAAATGGAATGTTGATCTTTCTTGGCCTAAACAGCATTTCATGATTTCGAGTAACGACTTTCGGAGTGGCACGACCATTGAGATAGATGGCTCTGTCTGGCGGGTGGTGGAATTCCTGCACGTCAAACCGGGTAAGGGATCGGCCTTCGTGCGAACCAAGTTAAAAAATGTTCAGACCGGCAACGTGGTAGAACGGACGTTCCGGGCGGGGGAAACCTTACCCTCAGCCACGATCGAAAAGCGGACCATGCAGCACACCTACAAAGAAGGCGATCAGTTTGTCTTCATGGACATGGAGACTTTTGAGGAAGCAACTCTCACCCCGGCACAGATGGGCGATCGAGCCAAGTATCTGAAAGAAGGAATGGAAGTCAATATTCTCTTTTGGAATGAGCAAGTGTTAGATGTGGAATTGCCCACCTCGGTAATCTTGGAAATCACCGATACGGACCCAGGAGTCAAGGGAGATACGGCCACTGGTGGCACCAAACCGGCGATCGTAGAAACGGGAGCGCAGGTGATGGTTCCCCTGTTTATTTCCATCGGTGAAAGGATTAAAGTGGACACCAGGGATGGTTCCTATCTGGGACGGGAATAATTGTGATCAGAAGCCCAGAAATGGGGCATTAGGGACGGGTTTAGGACTAAAGCCAGTGTTTCTGAGCCTGTTTCCCAAAACTTAGCCGCTAGATGGGAAAAATCGACGGTTTAGTGGGTGTGAATTTGGATTTGTTGCTTTTTATTTGCGGGGGGATTTCAGAGCGGTGACTATTGATTACAACGAAATTCGAGAACTGATCAAAACACTGGCAGCAACGGATATCAGTGAATTTAGCCTGAAAAGTACGGATTTAGAGCTAAATATCCGTAAAGGAACCGTTAATGCTGCCCTTAGTCCTCTCCCCGCTCCCTTGCCGGTGGTGACGGCCCCAGTCGCCCCTCCAGTGGTGGCCGCCAGTCCTACCCCGGCCCCAGAAACCCCCACTGCCGAACCCGTGGCCGCCGCTATTGATAAAAAATGGTTGGCGATTACCTCTCCCATGGTTGGCACTTTTTATCGCGCTCCCGCTCCCGATGAACCGTCCTTCGTGGAAAAAAACGATCGAGTTCGGGTGGGGCAAACGGTCTGTATCATCGAAGCGATGAAGTTGATGAACGAAATCGAAGCGGAAGTGGCCGGGCAAATCGTCGAAATCGCCGTCGCTAACGGTGAACCGGTAGAATTTGGCCAGACGTTAATGTGGGTTAATCCCGAATAGATAGAATGAAAGCTATCCTCATGACTGCCGTGGATGTGCTGCAGCTTCAGCAAGTCGCCACCCCGAAAATTAGTCAACCGCATCAGGTTTTAGTGGCATTAAAAGCGGCTGGTGTCAACCCTATTGATACAAAAATTCGTAAACGCGGCACTTTTTACCCCGAGCAAATGCCAGCCATTTTGGGCTGTGATGGGGCGGGAATTGTCGAGGCCGTTGGGGCGGCGGTGCAGGATTTTCGCCCCGGGGATGAAGTGTACTTTTGTAGCGGCGGACTGGGCAGGGCCGGCACGGGAAATTATGCTGAATATGCCCTAATCGAGGCGGATTATCTAGCCCACAAGCCGAAATCTCTTTCTTTTGCCGAGGCGGCCGCTGTACCTTTGGTTTTAATCACCGCTTGGGAAGCACTCTACGATCGCGCCCGTCTCCAGTCGGGACAAAGCGTCCTTATCCATGGCGGGGCCGGGGGTGTTGGTCATGTCGCGATTCAATTGGCGAAATTGAAGGGGGCTAAAGTTTATACGACGGTGGGAAATAGCGATAAAGAGCGTTTAGTGCGGCAATTAGGGGCAGATTACCCGATTTTATACAAACAAACCGATTTTGTCGCGGCGATACTTCAAGAAACCGCAGGGAAAGGGGTAGATATCGCTTTTGATACGGTGGGAGGGGAAACTTTTGGGCAAACCTGCCGAGCGGTGCGAGTGTACGGCGATCTGGTGACGATTTTGGAACCTACGGGCAGCTGGAAAGAAGCCCGCGATCGCAATTTGCGGATTAGTTTAGAATTAATGTTAACCCCGGCTTTGATGGGACTGCCAGAAGCGCAAAAATATCACACAGAAATTCTCAGACAAGGGGCGCGTTTAATTGACGAGAAAAAGTTAACCATTCATCTCTCCCAAACCTTCCCTTTAGCGGCAGCTATCAGCGCCCATCAATTGCTAGAAACTGGTTCGGTGACGGGGAAAATCTCCCTAATTATCGACTAGAAATCTGCCGGTCACTATTTTCTCTCATAAGCTCGGAGCTGCCTTTTTACTGAAAAAGCTCCCCACACCCCACACCCCACACCCCACTTCCCCACTTCCCCACACCCCACTTCCCCACTTCCCCACACCCCACACCCCTAGGGCTGTTTCATTCTCCGAATCTAATTCTTTTTTTTGCTACCTTTAATCGCTTATGAGGCAAGCAAAGCACGGCGTTTTTAAAAATTTTCAGATATATATTTCCGAGAAATCGACTAAAAACGTTGCCAGATAAGGATTTGAGAGAATGAAACGACCCTAGTGGTCGGGGGGCAAGGGGGTCAGATTCAGCTAATCTCAGGATAGACGGTTAAAATGCGTCTTAGCTTAGGCCCGCAAAAATTAAAACTTTTCTGGACTCATCCCAGCAGATTCGGTGACTGAATTACCTTTGATAAGTTTTTTATATCAAACAAGCTTTAATAATTGAGAATATTTAAATTTACATTTCGCAATATTTATGATTTTTTCAGAATTTATTGAGAATACTTCTCATTTGTTTACGAGGTTGCAATACTTCCAGCGATTATGGTATAATTTCGCAGTATGAAATGATGGGTCTTTTTGTGCTTTTTAGGCTTTTTAGCTGTCTGTTGATCCTAAAAACCCTTGCTAAATCTACACGGGTCTATTCAGCAACAGCAATAACTGGGGATTATACAGCCTTTTTTAAGCCAACCCGTTGATCAATTAATTGTGTAGTTTTGTTGCAAAGGGAAAGTTTTTTTGACAAAAAGAACAGAATATGCTGCTGGGTGATCTATATTGCTTTTATTTATTCTCCCCACACCCCACTCTCCTATAGGGGAAACTTTACCCTTACCCCTGCGTCTTTAGGCTCTAAGCAAACAAGCGCCACGCTTGCGATAGAATAGATCGGACTTAGCCTAAATGGGGTGAGCGAAAGAATGTGCGGAATTGTTGGCTATATCGGAACCCAAACAGCGATCGATATTCTCCTAGCTGGTTTGGAACGTTTGGAATATCGGGGTTATGATTCGGCAGGGATTGCCACAATTCTCGAAGGTGAATTACATCGAGTCCGCGCCCAGGGAAAACTCTACAATCTGCGGGAAAAATTAGAACAGGAAGTTAATCCCTCCCAAATTGGCATCGGTCACACCCGTTGGGCAACCCACGGCAAACCCGTAGAAAGTAATGCCCATCCCCACACCGATAATAATCAACGGGTGGCAGTGGTACAGAATGGCATTGTCGAAAATTTTCAGGCATTAAGAACAGAATTAAAGGAAAAAGGCTGTATATTTGACTCGGAAACCGACACAGAAGTTATTCCCCATCTAATCGCCAGTTATCTACCCAAACCTACCGATGAAGAAGACTTGGGGGTGAGTCCTTTCCTCAAGGCAGTTTTAAGGGCAATTCAACGTTTAGAGGGAGCCTTTGCCCTAGGGGTGATTAGTCCCGATTATCCCGATGAATTGATTGTCGTGCGGCAACACGCCCCTTTAATCATCGGTTTCGGTCAAGGGGAGTTTTTCTGTGCCTCCGATGTCAGTGCTTTAGTTCCCCATACCCGGGCGGTGCTGTCCTTGGATAATGGCGAAATCGCTCGGTTAACACCCTTGGGAGTAGAAATTTATAATTTTGAGGGGAAAAGAGTCCGTAAAAACCCCAGAGTTCTCGATTGGAGTCCGACCACCGTAGAAAAACAGGGTTATCGTCACTTCATGCTCAAGGAAATCTACGAGCAACCGGGAGTGGTGCGCGACTGTTTAGGGACCTATCTGCATCCCCATTGGAATGCACAAAATGGGGATAATGTCAACCCGATAAATCTTAATTTTTCTGAGGAAATTTACGAAAATTTAGAACATATTCAGATTTTAGCCTGTGGAACCAGTTGGCACGCCAGTTTAGTCGGGAAATACTTGATTGAGCAGTTGGCAGGTATTCCCACAAGGGTACAGTACGCCTCGGAATTTCGCTATGCCCCCACCCCCCTGATGCCCAATACTTTAACCATCGGGGTGACACAATCTGGGGAAACAGCCGACACTTTAGCGGCGTTGGAAACAGAAAAACAGCGTCGTTTAGGGTTAGGAAAAAAATATCAGGCCCGGATTATCGGGATTACTAATCGCCCCGAAAGTACCCTAGCACAAATGGTCGATCAGATTATTAATACCCAAGCGGGGATCGAAATCGGGGTGGCGGCAACTAAGAGTTTTACCGCCCAGTTATTGGGTTTTTATCTCTTAGCTTTGGATTTGTCCTATCGTCGTCAAACTCTGTCTTTAGAGAGAATCGAGCAAATTATTAATGAAATGCGATCGCTGCCAAGATCGATCGAAACTGTCTTAGAAAAACAGGAAAAAGCGATCGAAGAATTAGCCCATGAATTTAATGACACCCAGGACTTTATTTTCCTGGGACGGGGGATTAATTTCCCCATTGCCTTGGAAGGGGCCTTAAAACTCAAAGAAATCAGTTATATTCATGCGGAAGGCTATCCCGCTGGAGAAATGAAACACGGACCGATTGCGCTTTTAGATGCAAAAGTTCCCGTAGTGGCGATTGCGATGCCGGGGATAGTTTATGATAAGGTTCTCTCCAATGCACAGGAAGCAAAAGCCAGGGATGCGCGGTTATTGGGAGTAGTTGCCGACAGCGATACGGAAGCACCGAAAGTCTTTAATGATTTGTTGTATGTGCCGGAAGTTGAGGAATTATTATCGCCAATTTTAACAGTAATTCCCCTACAATTGCTCTCCTATCATATCGCGGCCCGTCGTGGTTTAGACGTGGATCAGCCGCGCAATTTAGCCAAAAGTGTCACGGTGGAATAGGGTTCATCGGGTTAAAAGTGTGGTTTAAAGGTCTATTAGCACTGAATCGGAACCGATGAATCTTCATGCAACTTCTCAGAATGGGGTTTTAATTCGTCTGACAGAGGAGAGATGGAAACACATTATCAGTGGACATAGTGAATTAGTATCGTATCAAGCGGAGATATTGGAAACCATCCGCTATCCTGAGAAAATCCTAGTAGGAAACCAGCAGGAATTGTTGGCAGTTAAACAAATAGTTTCTGGAAAATATCTAATCGTTGTTTATCGAGAATTATTAGATGGGGGATTTATTATTACTGCTTATTTAACCCGTCGTCTTCGTGAATTAACCAAGAGGAAACAAATATGGCCATAACTAGCATTAATATTCAATCCTATCTTAACTTCGCCAAGATGATTCACGCTCTGCCTCAGCAAGATTTTTGGACAGCTTATGATGCAAAAGCAGATGTTTTGTATATTAATTTTCATCAACCATCTTTACCGGCGGATGATAGCGAGTTAACAGATAATGATGTGATTATTCGTTATCAAGGGGATAAAATCATTGGTTTAAGTATTCTCAATGTTAGTAAAATCCAATGATGCTATAAGTAGGGTTTGCGGCAAAAAGTTTTTCGTGGGGACAGGGTGTGGGGTGTAGGGTTTTACTGGTTTTGAGGTGGCCAATTACCTAATTTTCAGGGAAAAAGTGCCTAAATTTTCCCCCCGATCACTCCCAGACCCGGAACTTTTTGATTTCAAAAAAGCCTAAAGATATTATCCAACAAGGTTTTTAGATTTATTCAGCAAACCCTATATAGGAGCGATCAATCTTTGTGTCCTTTGTGTCTTTGTGGTTCGTTCCACCCCCTAGCCAGTTTTAAGTAGGTAGGTGTTAAAAGTTGTCAGACCCCCTCAGTATTTTCAAGATGTGCGCGAGGAAGCGCGTCAGGAAGGTCGTCAGGAAGGCAGACTAAACAAAGCATTAGAGGCGGTCCCCCGTTTGTTGGCCTTAGGGTTAAGTGTTGAGCAAGTCGCATCCGCCTTAGAGTTAGAGGTTAAACAGGTTAGAGCTATACAAAAAGGGACATAAAAAAATGCGATCGCCTTGTAAAATAAAAGCATGAAAACTGACACGATTTTTTATCAACTCTTTCAATCATTCCCCTCTATCTTCTTTGAATTAATTCAACTCCCTATCAGCGAAGCCAATAACTACCGCTTTGACTCAGTGGAAGTCAAACAACTTTCCTTTCGTCTTGATGGAGTCTTTCTGCCTCAAAATAATAACCCCCAGACTCCTATCTACTTCTGTGAGGTACAATTTCAAGAAGATGAGGCTTTTTATCAGCGCTTTTTCACTGAAATATTCTTATATCTCAGTAAAACTGACTTAACCAATGATTGGCGGGGTGTGATTGTCTATCCTAACCCTCAAGTAGAAACCAATCAAATTCAACGCTATCGGGAACTCCTCAACTCCGAGCGAGTCAGACGGATTTATCTGAATGAACTAGAAAACATTCCTCAAACTTCGATTGGTTTAGCTACAGTGCAATTAATCACCCTATCTAAAGCAAAAGCGATTGATAGCACCCGAAAATTAATCCAAAGAGTGCGGCAAGAATTAACCCCCGACCAAAAACCCCAAGAACTCTTACAATTAATAGAGACGATTCTCGTTTATAAGTTACCGCTTCTCAATCGTCGGGAGATAGAAACTATGTTTAGTTTAGATGAATTAAAACAAACTCAGTATTTTCAAGATGTGCGCGAAGAAGCGCGTCAGGAAGGTCGCGAGGAAGGCATTGAGGAAGGTCGCGAGGAAGGTCGTCAGGAAGGTCGTCAGGAAGGTCGCGAGGAAGGCAGACTAAACAAAGCACTAGAGGCGGTCCCCCGTTTGTTAGCCCTAGGGTTAAGTGTTGAGCAAGTCGCATCCGCCTTAGAGTTAGAGGTTAAACAGGTTAGAGCTATACAAAAAGGGAGATAATCTTCTTCTGTCCTCATGTCTAGGAGGTCCTGTTAATCCTATCGTCGGGAGATAGAAACTATGTTTAGTTTAGATGAATTAAAACAAACTCAGTATTTTCAAGATGTGCGCGAGGAAGCGCGTCAGGAAGGTCGTCAGGAAGGTCGTCAGGAAGGTCGTGAGGAAGGCATTGAGGAAGGCAGACTAAACAAAGCATTAGAGGCGGTCCCCCGTTTGTTAGCCTTAGGGTTAAGCGTTGAGCAAGTCGCATCCGCCTTAGAGTTAGAGGTTAAACAGGTTAGATCTATACAAAAAGGGAGATAACACTATACCGCCCCCCTAACCAAAAAAGAAGGCTTTTAAACCTTCCTTACAGCAGAATTGGTCATTTATTGCCGTTTGCGAGCCAATACACCCAGAGAACCCACCGCTAATAAACCTAAAACGGTGCCTGGTTCCGGGGTTGTCTGTGTCTGGGCAGGTTGAATGGTCCAGTTAGCAGCAACGATATTACCTGATACATTGGTCAATCCGACCCCGTTGCCGAAATCATTAGTATAGTAAACTTCATTGCCCCCACTTACAAACCATGCGTTAGGTGTTTGTGTAGAATTGGTTGAGACGACATTGACATTAGAGTTATCGCTCCAATCAGAAGGAACAGCCGTTAATGTTCCTGAGGCATTGGTGACAAAACTTCCTGTATTATCATACAACCCATTACCCCCATTAGGATTAAAGGTAGTAACGTGGGCCCCATTACCAAAATTGAAGGTGACACTCACAATGTCACTGGCGGTCCATGTTTGGCTCAACAGGGAAGTTCCCCCATTGTCAAGCTGATAGGTAATAACCGCAGTATCACCGACACTAACGTTATCGACAAGGGGTAAAGATGTGGTTGCTGCAACAGTGTCCGTATAGGTAGCGGTAAAAATGGCGGCATGGGCGGGAATGGCACTGAAAACGGCACAAGTCACCGCAGGAAGGCAAAGGGCTTTTAGCAGTTGATTAGTCATTTTTGATTGATTGACAAGTTAATTTCATGGCTAAGAATGGGAAAAAATTGCTATTTATACCCCATAAATCATTGCTTAATAGTAATAAGCAGCATAATTCTACCCCCCCCCCGAATTTGTCAAGTATTCTCCGTTTTTTATTGATGAATCCGGAAAAAAGCCCATCAGGGAGAGAGTGGAAGGGTTAGAAATTAACCAGTCCGTTGATCCGGTCTAAGAGCAAGCGCGGATGAAGAAATAAATGGCCATCAGTAGCAGAAAAATATAAAAAGTAATCCGCACCAATCGATCCGGTAATTTCGGTAAAAAACGAGTGGTTACTTGTACACCTAGGGAACCACCGATACCTAAAATAATCCCTTGTAGATAAAGAATATGACCGGCTTGGGCATGAGCGAAACAGGCGGCGATCGAATTGAGTAAAACCACACCTAAACTGGTGACAATGGCGATTTTGATCTTTTCTGCCAAAAAAATCATTTGTAGTGGCACCATGATCGCCCCACCGCCAATTCCGAAAATACCGGCTAGAAATCCAGCGATTCCTCCGGTTAGCAGACAGGCTAGATTAGGATGCAATCTAAGGGCAGAAACTGGCTCTTTTTGGCTTAAATTTTGCTTGAGATTGGTTAAATAGATATTGAGTAGTAAAAAACAACCAAAAGCCGCTTCTAGGAGGTGTTTGGGGCTAGATTTGACCAGATAGACCCCGATAAATGCCGTAAAAATCCCGGGTAAACCTAAGAGGAGAACTCGCTGCCATTTGAGGGAACCTAATCGCCAATTTTGGATCGTACCCCCTAGGGAAGTGAAAACGATCGCTAAACTGCTGGTAGCCACCGATTCCCCGTAACTGTAGCCCAAATTTAACAGGATCGCCACGGAGATAGTGCCACCCCCAATACCAAATAAACCCGCTAATAAGCCCGAAAAAACGCCCGTTATCAGTAAAATCAAGTAATTGTCTGCCATTATCTTCGGTTCATGGCCTTGAGGGGTCTGAATTTGCTATTATACATAGGACTTACTGAAAAAGTTTGTTGGTGGGGTGTGGGGTTTTATGGCTGGCACTTTTTGAGGGCAAAAAAGTCTAAAAGTCTGATCCAACAAGGTTTTTAGATTTACTCAGGCAGCCCCACCTAGAGGCAATGGTAGAACATTTTCTCGAAGAAAGGGCTATTAAACTAAAATTTAGTGATCAATGGGGCTAAATTATTGACAATCACCCGATATTTTTTCTGATTTAATTACATAACCTTTATCCCTGCACTGCTGAGAAACTTACCTATGACTAAAAGAGCTTTACTACTAATCAATCGTCACTCGCGCAAGGGTAAAGAAAACTTTGCTCAAACTGTCGATCTGCTCAATCATTGGGATTTTGAAATTATCAGCGTCCCTTTGAAAAAGGTAGAAGATATACCTTTTTTGATGGAAAAATATCGCTATGATATTGATTTAGTTATCGTCGGTGGTGGTGATGGGACTCTCAATGCTATGGCGGATATGTTGGTAGAAACTCAACTGCCCCTAGGTATTATACCTTTGGGAACGGCTAATGATTTGGCCCGGACTTTAGGGATACCGAATTCTATTGCCGAAGCCTGTCGAATTATTGCGGAAGGTAACTTAAAATATATCGATTTAGGTTGGGTAAATAATAAATACTTTTTCAACGTGGCTAGTTTAGGATTAAGTGTGAAAATTACCCAAAAACTGAGCAAGGGTTTAAAGCGACGCTTGGGAATTTTTGCCTACGCTTGGACAGCCCTACAGGTATTAAGTAAAACCCGTCCTTTTACCGCTATGATCCGTGTTGATGGCCAAAATATCAAAGTTAAAACCCTACAAATAGCGATCGGAAATGGCCGTTATTATGGGGGAGGAATGCCGATCGCTCATGATGCCCAAATCGACGATCAAAGATTAGATTTATATAGCCTAGAAATTCAACACTGGTGGCAAATTTTCCCGCTTTTATGGACATTACCGCGAGGACAACAGGGTTTATTATCTTGGGTGAGAACTCTTAAAGGGAAAGAAATTCAAATTCAGACTCGTAAACCCCATAGTATCAACACCGATGGCGAAATTACTAGCACTACTCCCGCCATGTTTCGAGTTATTCCAGCGGCCTTAGGAGTCTATATTCCCCGTCAGGAAACACAATCTTAAAATTAACGAAAAGGAGGAGAATACAATAAACCACCCTTTGTCCAAAGATTATTTAAACCTCGATCGAGTTGCAGGGGTTTACCGATTTCACGATCATAAATTTCACCGTAATTACCCACCTGTTTTAAGACTCTTTGGGCAAAATCATTGGGTAAACCCATATCTTCGCCTAACTTCTCATCGATACCCAAAAAGCGCCGAATACTGGGGTCTTTGCTATCGGCAAAAGTGGCAATATTTTGGGAGTTAATCCCGAATTCTTCCCCTTGAATTAAACTAAAAACGATCGAGCGGACGGCATTCGACCAAGCGGGATCACCATCGGCCACGGCCGGGGCCAAGGGTTCCTTTGATATTACCACTTCTAATAATTGATGATCCTGCGGTCGGGGAAAAACCGAGCGCCGGGCCACCAATTGGGAGCGATCGGAGGTGACAGCCTGACAGCGCCCCGCCTGATAAGCTGTATATAAAGCCTCCACATCATCGGAAACGATCGGTTTATAACCTTGCACTGCCGCTTTTGCCATGGCATCGGCCAGATTTTGTTCTGTGGTGGTTCCCGATAGCACACAAATGGACTTTCCGCTTAAATCTTCTAATTTCTTAATATTACTGGCTTTCGTGGCCATAATTCCCTGACCATCATAGAAAACCGGGGTGATAAACTCCATCCCCAGGGCGGTATCCCGGTTAATCGTCCAGGTGGTGTTGCGACTGAGGATATCCACTTCTCCCGTCTGTACGGCAGTAAATCTCTCTTGGGGGCTAAGTTTACGATATTCGACTTTGGCGGGATCATCAAAGATAGCCGCCGCAATAGCTCGGCAAATTTGCACATCTAAGCCTGAATATTCGCCTTTTTCATTAACAAAGCTAAACCCCGGTACTTCTCCGTTAATGCCACAAATTAACTTACCGCGATTTTTCACCGTTTGCAAGCGGCCCGCATCGGGACTATTTGCGGTGGTAGAACTAGAATTAGGTTGATTTTCCGTCCCACAGGCAGTAATTAGCAGTAACAGCAGGGACAATGCACAAAAACGCCACTTTAGCATAGATATTTCTTTAGTCACTTAATTTTAGCTGAAAGACCAGAACAAGCTTAACAGGATAGCCACGATCGCACCGATAACCGTATTGATCACATTGACCAATTCATTAGTTAACCACAGAAAGCGAGTCTGTAGAGTAGCTCCGATGAGACTTTCGATATTGGTAGCGATAAATGCCGCAATTACGCACCATAACACACCAAGAAGATCGATCGCACCGATACCCCATGCTAACAGGGAAATAGCCGTGGCTGCCAGCAAACCGGCGAGCGTTCCTTCTAAACTAACAGCCCCTTCCGTTCCCCGGGGGACGGATTTAAAATTAGTAATCAGATAAGTGGTTTTACCGTAAGCTTTGCCCACCTCACTGGCAGTAGTATCGGCTAATTTGGTGCTAAAACTAGCCACATAAGCGAGTATTAACAGGTAATCCCAGGGAGAAGCGGCAAAAAGACTTAGGATAGCGCAAATTGCCCCCGCTAAAGCGGAACCCCAGACATTTTCAGGACCGCGCACCCCCGCTCTTTTTTCGGCAATTCCCTCCGCTTCCTTGCGAGCTAAACCGATGCGGGTGACAGTAGAACCGACGAGGAAATAGAATAAAACAATCAGATAACCGCGCCATCCCAAGCTTCCCCAGACAATTACCCCTAAAACCCAAGCATGGAGATAACCCATCGGAGTTAAGAGCTTTTTTGGGGCAATTGCAGCGATTCCGAGGAGGACGGTATTGAGAAGAATAGCGACGAGCCAAGGATGAGTTAACATAGTATCTGGGCAAAGTTTACCTCCCCTATTGTATCGATCGAGTCGATGAAAACTAATCAACCTTATCAACCTCTTTTACTGCGAATTCTGCACGGATTAACAGGAATTGCTCTCATTGCCGCCATGGTTACGGCCTATTGGACTTATGATACTTTTGACGGTCGTTGGTTAAAACTGCCCTTACCAGAATATCGAGAAATTGAAAGTATTCATGGCACTTTTGGCCTCTATACTCTGATTATTTTTCCCGTTTTTGCTATCTATGCTTTTCGTCGGGGCAACAAAAGATTAATTCAGAGTGATTCTCTTAACAAATTAACCCAATTTGGTCGGCCGATTTGGTGGTACAGTCTCCATCGTTTAGTCAATACTTTGACTCTTTTTGCCCTAACTTTTGCCTTGTATAGTGGCCGGATGATGGATTCCGAATGGCTACCGGAAGGGGAATTAAATCACTTTTGGTATTATGCCCATTTGCTCAGTTGGTTAATTATGGTAGTAGTTCTGATCCTGCACCTACTCATGACTGCTAAAGTGGGAGGGATTCCCCTATTATTATCTATTCTTAAATGGCGTTTTCGTGAACAAGATAATCCGAAATTATGGTTATCTCAATTACGTCAATGGCGGTTAAATTTGCGTCTAGCCAATACTTGGCAGTGGCTACAATCCCTTAACTTATATAAAGTCCTAGAGATTGTTATTTTATTGGCTATTATAGCGGCTTGGATTGTTCCCAAGTTTGACTAAGCTGTACTGTATTTAAACTGCGTATTGGGAATTTTAGTACAAATGCTCAAATTCCCTGCTCCCACCTCTCCTATACCTTTTAAATAGGATTTAGTATGATTTATTGACCCCGACGAGCGAGAATAATCATCGTCTTTGCTAAGGGAGCAATACGACCAATAGGATAGACTTTTTCTACCGATAAATTAGCTTCTGTTAACAGTTCTGTGATGGTTTTAACAGACCAAAATTTAATATGTCCGTGATCCCAAAGAGCGGTAAAATGCTCGTCCATCTTACCCATAGCCGCTAGGAACAAATTTTTGAGATAACCATGATAGGGAGTGGAGATCAGTGCATATCCTCCGGGTTGCAGGAGATGATAAACGGTCTTAGCATAATCGCGCGGGGCATAGACGTGTTCTACCACTTCCAAACTAATTAGCAGCGGAAAAGTACCAAATTTACTAGCCAGATCATCATAGGCCGAGCCAACGTGTAGATCAAGCTCAGGATAGGCTTTTTTTGCCTCTGCTATCCCCGATTCGGAAGGATCGCAGCCACTGACTTGAAATCCTTTTTCTGATAACCAATTAGCGATCGAACCGTTGCCACAACCGAGATCAAAAATACGCTTTTCAGGAGGAGCAAGATCGGCAAAAATCTGACTTAGAGAGGGGAGCAAATAAGCGTGGGCAGTCCCACAGCAAGAATTCTGATAATGATAATAATCTGACATATTCTAAAATAGTTAATATGTAAGTGTTTTCTATGGTATCACCACTATCGCAGGGTATTACAAAAAGTAACTTTTGTCAAGGGTTTGGTAAAATTTATTCTTACCTCCCATTGATACGAGCTATTATATTATAATGTCAATATATTGCATATACTATTATCAATGGACATGGTGCAAAAATTAAAAACCTTCTCCTAGGCGAGAAGTCTCCGAGTCAGTATTCTCCGAGTTAGAAGTCGGAAACTTAACAGTAATAGCTGAATTCTGTTATCAGAAAACCCGAACAATTACCAGAGCGGATCGGAGTATAAATGAACGGTTAAAGAATCTTGATCGCCGGGGATACCAGTAATACAGCTACAAATTTGAGTGCCATCATCTAATTCTACTTCACAGGCGTGACAGGAACCCATTAAACAGCCGGTAGGAATGTCAATTCCTGCTTTTTTGGCCACATCTAATAATAGTTCTCCGGTTTCCGCTTCTATGATGATATCATCGGGTAAAAAATGCACTGCAATAGTCATAATTTCTCCTTACAAATGAGAAAAAATAGGTTTAATATTTAAATGTTCTTCCAGTAAATTAGCCATAGTATCGAGGGTTATTTCTCTTTGTTCACTATAGTTAGCAATTCCCGTAGGCAAAGACAATAAACCGCGACGCTGACGTAGATGATTTAACCAAGTTCTTCGCCAAGAACCATTATCAAAGATACCATGTAAATAACAGCCCCAAATTGACAGAGAATCATTGACAATTCCTAGACTAGCATCTTCCTCGAACATTTTTTGATAACCTGATTGACTTTCCCATTCGCTTATTCCCTGGTGAATTTCGTATCCTGTTATCGGTAAACCCCCTTGGGGATAATTAGATAAAACCTGTCGTTGACGGGTAATTTTTTCGGCAGTAATTACGGTTTTTAAGGGCAGTAAATTTAAGCCAGCTGCCTCACTATCGGAACCTTCTCGATGTTCAGGATCGAGGATTAATCGCCCTAACATTTGCAAACCACCACAGATGCCAAAGATAATACCTCCCCTTTGGTGATAGGCTTGTAATTGATTAGCCATACCACTTTGATTAAGAGCAATTAAATCAGCAACAGTGGTTTTAGATCCGGGGATAATTACCCCATCGGGATCACCTAAAGATTCCTGTAATTCTAGATAACGTACATTGACCGTTGCTTCACCACAGAGAGGGTCAAAATCAGTAAAATTAGCGATATGAGGCAGACGAATGACACTGATATTTAGTTCAGCTTTAGGTTTTTGGGCGGGTCGATCGAGTAAACTAAGAGAATCCTCGGCACTTAAAAAGATATCACTATAGGGAAGAACTCCCAAAACGGGAATTTTTGTGTAATCTTCTAGCCAAGTAATCCCCGAATCTAAGAGAGATTTTTGTCCGCGAAATTTATTGATCACAATACCTTTAATTAAAGCTCTTTCCTCCGGTTCTAATAATTCTAACGTACCGACGACGTGAGCAAAAGCCCCCCCGCGATCAATATCCACCACTAAAATAGTAGCGGCATCGAGATATTTAGCCACCCGCATATTAGTTAAATCCCGATGTTTGAGATTTATTTCCGCCGGACTTCCCGCACCTTCACAGACAACTAGATCAAATTCTGTTGATAATTTAGCTAAAGATTCTTTAATTGCTTGCCAACCTTGGTCAAAATAATTCTGATAATAATCCGCTGCCGTGGTGACACCCACAGCCTTGCCTTTAATAATCACCTGAGAGGTCATATTTCCCTGGGGTTTTAATAAAATTGGGTTCATTTCTACCCGGGGGATTGTCCCCGCGGCCCATGCTTGCACCGCCTGAGCGTGACCCATTTCTCCCCCTCCGGCGGTAACATAGGCATTAAGGGCCATATTCTGACCTTTAAAGGGTGTTACTTGCCAGCCTTTCCGGTTGAATAAACGACATAAAGCCGCAGTTAAAAAAGATTTACCCGCGTGGGAGGTTGTCCCCACTACCATAATTGCTTTCATCTAGTTTTTTTATTGAGTATTTTCAGTGAACAGTAATCGGTAAACAGTAATCAGTTGATACTAAATCCGTTGAGTATATGCTACTTATAAGGACAGGCACTCATGCAAGAGGCTAATAACTGAAAACTCACATCTGATAACTGATAACTGATAACTGATAACTGATAACTGATAACTGACACCCGACAGCATTAAAAAGAAAACCAACGTTGCAGAGTATTTAAAAATCTTTGCCAGAAAGTGGGTTTAGGGAAAAGGTCCCCTTGGGGTTGCCATTTTTCTATTAATTTTCTCCCTAAAGGAGTGAGACGAAAACTATCGGTTATCCCCTGTCCATCTACTTCGCGCCGCAAAATTCCCACCTTAATCAACCAGAGAAGATAGCTTTCCGCTGCTGCTTCCGTCAGCAGTCGGGAAGTATAACCTTTTTCTAAACCCCCAGCACCCGGAATGCTTAAAAGTGATACACTTTGCTCCAGCATAGCCGCAAATAAGGTGACACGGAAAGGGGAACAACACAGGGCGCGTTCGGCCCTAGTGATGGTAGCATCAGGATAATTGATGGCGGTAACGGTGGCAGTCGATAGGCTCATAGATTCCGATCGTTTAGCTATTGATAAACTCATTGTTACATTAATTCTGCGTCAACCCCTGTCAACCCCAATCATCGATAGAATAGGGATGAAGTGTTAATTAGCTTGAGTGTTTATGCAGTCTCCCGAACCGTTCGATACTAAATATACCCCAGAAGCAGTGGAAGTGGAAATTGAAACCGACGATTTCCCCCCCATTGATACCCCGGTTAGTTTCGCTACCACCCTCGAAAAAGTGAAAACTTGGTATGGCAGCCTGTCCACACCGGCACAGGTAGTGGTGGCAGTGGCGGGGGTTTTTGTGGCTCTTTCGATTTTAACGGCGATTTTACGGCTAGTTAGCGCAGTTTTAAGCGCTTTAATCCTCGCCGCTATCGTTTATCTCATCTATCGTTACATCCTCAAACCGAAAGTTTAGTCGGCCATGCACATTTTCTGTTCAATGTCAAGAGTTTAGTTGATAAAAAAAATTTATGGAAGAAGCGGACACCAGAGATATCTTAGGGGAAAATGTGGCTAAGTTGGGATTGGCCCAGATCCAGCGTCATCTATTTCTCTGCTGCGATCAGACTAAGCCAAAATGTTGTGACAAGCAAGAAGGGTTAGAAGTGTGGGATTATTTAAAGAAGCGGTTAAGTGAATTAGAACTCGATCGTCCTAGGGCCGACCGTCCGGGTTGTGTTTTTCGCACTAAAGCCAACTGTTTGCGGGTTTGTAGCCAAGGACCGATTTTATTAGTGTACCCGGAAGGGGTCTGGTATGGAAGGGTAAACAAGGAAGCGATCGAAAGAATTATCCAAGAACACCTAATCGGTAATCAAATCGTCACCGAATATGCTTTCCTTCGCCACGATTTACCAGCAATTTCTCTGAACTGTCCAGAAGAAGAACCCGAAACAATAGAGGAAAACAGGGTTAAAACTAACTGAAATCACTGATTCGATCGATTAAGATAAGTAGCTAGACACAATTAATTGCACATATCTAACTACCTGTTGCCTCTTGCCTATCGATCCTTTGTCCGTCTCCATTCCCCCAACCCTGCAGCCCGGAAAATAGCGATGAAAGAGACCAACAAAGACAATAAACAACTTTTATTAATCGACGATGACCCAAATTTAATACTTTTGGTGAAGGATTATCTAGAGTTTCGTGGTTATAGGGTGACAACCGCAGAAAACGGTCTTGAGGCCCTGGAAATCCTCGAACGCGGGGCAAATACTGCCAAAGCATCGGAAATCCCCGATATGATTATCTGTGATCTGATCATGCCGGAAATGGACGGTTATGCCTTCCTCGAAAAAATTCGTCGGGACAGTCGTTTTAGTGGCATTCCCGTGATTTTTCTCTCCCCTGAGGGGGACAGTCAGGACAAGGTAACAGGTGTAACCGCCGATGTCTATATGGTCAAACCCTTTGAACCGGAAGAATTAGTGGCCCGGGTGGAGTCTTCCCTTAAACAAGCGGGCCGGTTGCTGAAACGCAGCACCCGCATCCATTCCCCGGATGTCACCCCTGTTCAAGTCCAGGGTAATGTGGAATTAACCCCAACGGAGTTAAAAGTAGTACAATTGGTCGCCCAGGGCATGGCTAATCGGGAAATCGCCGCAAAACTCAATGTTAGTCAACGGACAATCGAAAGTCATGTGTCGAATATGCTCCATAAAACCGGTCTTCATAATCGCACGGAATTGACCCAATGGGCGATCGAAAGTAATAAGCTGTTGACTATCTAGAGCTTGCTGAAAAACTTTTTTAGCATACCCTAAGTAAGTTGGTCTCTTGGAACGAAACCCAACAGATACCCTCTTAAATCAACAGAAGCGAGTTTATTTTTTTCTAATTTCTGCTACTTTTGATACAGATTTTTTAGTTTTTTTATAGTATGGGAGTCAGGTTTATTCCCTCAATATCAGAAAAAAAAAGAGCCTCTCTTGGCCCTTGGCTGAAAAATGTTCACAATGTCACATTATGGGCGCAAGCAGTTCGATAAACTGACTGACCACGTTGCGCCCCTACATTGCAGCTGCTGTGATTGGTAGGGACCCATAGCGTACGCCCTTCATTTGGGAGTTAGAACAGGTTTCTCGCCTGTTCTAACCTCTGACTGACTTAAGCCGGTCTTCCCTCCACCACCTTATCGATTAAACCGTAGGCGACGGCTTCCTCGGCGGAGAGGAAATAATCGCGGTCAGTGTCTTTTTCGATGCGTTCGATGGTTTGTCCAGTGCGATTAGCCATAATTTCGTTTAATTGCTGGCGAATACGCAGGATTTCCTTAGCTTCAATGTCGATATCCGTCGCTTGCCGGCGCCCGGTTCCGCCCATGGGTTGGTGAATCATAATCCGCGCATGGGGAAGGGCGAGACGCTTACCCGGACTACCGGAAGCCAGTAAAAATGCCCCCATGGAGGCCGCTAATCCCACACAAATAGTCACCACTTCCGCTTTGATGTACTGCATGGTGTCGTAGATGGCCATACCGGCGGTAACGGAACCCCCCGGCGAGTTGATATAGAGATAGATGGGTTTAGTGGGGTCTTCTGAGTCGAGATAAAGCATTTGGGCCACAAGGGCATTGGCTAACCCGTCGGTGACTTCCTGCCCCAAAAAAAGAATGCGTTCCACCGAAAGACGGCTGTAAATGCTAATCCACTGTTCGTATTGGCTACCCGGCAGACGGTAGGGAACTTTTGGCACACCGATAGGCATAATTGGTAACAACTCCTGCTAATTTGTAATAAATCTTAACTAACTTGGGCGAGGGGTTTCGGTAGTTCCTTGCGACTTTCGAGAACGCGATCGATTAATCCGTAGTCTTTCGCCTGTTGTGGGGTGAGATAGAAGGTGCGATCCATATCTTTCGCCAGTTTTTCGGTGGTTTGACCCGTATTTTTCGAGAAAATTTCCAACATCGTCTGTTTGTTGGCGATTACCTCCTTGGCACGAATCTGGATATCGGTGGCTTGTCCCTGGGCCCCGGTGCGATTTTGGTTGAGAACAATGGTAGCGTGGGGCAAGGAGGCGCGAAAACCCTTGGTTCCCGCAGAAAGAATCATCGCTGCAGTTCCCATGGCCTGTCCGATACAGATAGTATGAACGGGAGGTTTAATGTAGTTGAGGGTGTCACAGATGGCGAAAGCTTCCGTTTCGTAGCCGATCGCGTCGCCAGTGTACCAGGATGTGCCGGTAGAGTTGATATAGAAGAAAATCGGTTTTTCGGGATCGTCAAATTGCAGGTAGAGCAGTTGGGCGATAATTAATTCCGTCACGTCCACCCCGACATTGCGCTTGACATCATCGGAGGAAAATAAGGGCAACCCCAGATAGACAATTCTCTCTTTGAGCAGGAGAGATTCTAAGTCCGGTGGTGGTGTCCGATAGGCTGCATCCCCATAATAGGCAGTTTGTACCGCTTTAATCACTGAGTTCATCGAGTTTTTCCGTCATACACAGTATCCTGCTTTTGATTTTAACGTAATCGGGTTGACCGATTGCGTGGGGGTATTTTTAGCTAGGTTCTTCCCCCAAGAATCTCTCATCGACTCCCCGCAGATCTAATACTAAATCCGGTTATTAAAGACTGATTATCTATTGCCCCTATTGCAAGAGTGCCTATTGCAAGAGTGACTTTTGCCTGTCATCATAATACTAAATCCTGTTTAAAAAGTATAAGAGAGTGGGGGGAGTGAGAAGTGGGTTTTTAAAGTTGGATTGGGAGTTAATCAGACTATTAAAAACGGATTTTGTATGACTAGAAGCGGGTTGAAACTGGACTTCTACTCGATTACGATATATTTTAGGAAGCCTGTCTAACTCATATTGTTGAGGCATCGTCAAAGATACTCTATCCACCTTGTCTAGAGAAACCGCCAGAACGGGCAACGCCAGAACAAATGTCAAATCCTGTCATCAGCTGCCCGCGCATTTAAATTGCTTGTTCAGATGAGGCAAGGGGCAAGACCCCTGCCCCCCCAACCCCCCGACATCGGGTAGGGCAGGGGCGGGGTTGGGGGGGGTGGGCGAGATGTAGCTCATCTAAGGATAGGCGGTTAAGATGCGTCTTAGCTTACCCAACTTCACGGCAGGTTAATGGTAAGTGTTCAAAGTTAATCGGTCTGATTTTCCCCTGAGTAAGGAAGATTTATCGAAACTATCACAAACAATGCTAACCCATGAATCATATTTTTTCTGCTATTGATTTTCAGGCAATTAAAAATAACCCTAACTTTAAGGAAGACAGCGTTAGAGAAGTGATTATTTTGCCTCTTTTAACAAGTTTGGGCTACCGAGAAGATAATATCGAAAGAAGTAAAACCCTACGGCATCCCTTTTTAAAGGTTGGCAGTAAAAAACGTCCGATAAATTTAATTCCTGACTATGTTCTCAAAGTTAATCAAAGTTATGCTTGGGTATTAGAGGCTAAAAAACCAACGGAAAATATCTACGAAGGTGATTCAGTAGAACAGGTCTATAGTTATGCGAGTCATCCTGAAATCAGAAGTAATTATTTTGCTCTTTGTAATGGCCTAGAATTTAGTTTATTTAAGACCCTCGATACCAGTACACCTATCTTATATTTTTCTCTTGATGCAATTGCCGATAGTTGGCAAGAGTTGACCCAGTATTTAGCCCAAGATAGATTTCAAGTGGGGAAAAGTTTTAGTTATCAAAGCCATTCCCCAATCAGTCGCAAAACTTTTGACTACTCAAGTCGTCCCTTGTTAGAACCAATTGAAGTAAAAAAACAACAAGCTAAAAGACATTTTGGTGTTCATGGATATTTTACTAAACAAGCATGGAATGTGGTGGCAGAATATATTAAAAACTTCAGTCAACCGGGAGATGTCATTCTTGATCCTTTTGGCGGTAGTGGAGTGACGGCAATTGAAGCTTTAATGAATAACCGCAAAGCGATTAGTATTGATATTAACCCTCTGGCTATTTTTCTTGTTAATTCTTTAATTAGTCCCGTTGATTTTGATGATTTAAGTCAAGCTTTTGAACGAGTTAAATTAGCTTACCAAGAGCGAGAACCCCAAACCAAAGAGGAAATAACAAAGGCACTCAATACCTATCCCTATCCCCAAGGATTGAAACTGCCTAAAGGTTCTGATGTGGCTACTGTTGAACAGTTATTTAGTAACAAACAATTAGCTCGACTAAGTTTATTAAAACATTTGATTAAACAAGAACTAAACGAGAATGTTAGAGAGTCTTTATTGTTAGTTTTTTCCAGTACAATCAATAAGTATAATTTGACTTTTCATTACACAAGAAGTGCGGCGGGGGGTGATAGTTCTGTATTTAGATATTATCGGTATAGAATTGCTCATGAACCTGGAGAAATGCCCTTAATAAAAATTTTTGAAACTAAATTAAAAAACTTGTTGCAGCTAAACAAGAAATGGAGTTTTATCTTAATAAAAAAACTATTGATAACGCAACAATTGTTAAAGGAACAGCGACAGACTTAAGTTTTATTGAAAATGAAAGCGTTGATTATATTTATACCGATCCTCCCTACGGAAAGAAAATTCCCTACTTAGATTTATCAATAATGTGGAATGCTTGGTTAGATTTAGAAGTGACGGAAAAGGACTATCAATTAGAAGCTATTGAAGGTGGAACAATCCAAAAAAGTAAACAGGAATATAATCAATTAATTGCCCAAAGTATTCGAGAAATGTATCGGGTTTTGAAATTTGAGCGATGGTTATCCTTTGTCTTTGCTCACAAAGATCCTGAGTTTTGGCATTTAATTTTAGATACCGCAGAAAGTTGCGGATTTGAATATGTGGGAGCAGTGCCACAAAAAAATGGCCAAACTAGCTTTAAAAAGCGGCAAAATCCCTTTACAGTTTTATCAGGACAGTTAATTATTAATTTTCGGAAAGTTCGTAGTCCTAAAGCAGTAATGAAAGCTAACTTAGGCATGGATATAACCGAGATTGTCATGCAAACTGTTGAAGGAATTATTGCTAAAAATGATGGGGCAACCCTAGAACAAATTAACGATGAATTGATTATTAAAGGTTTGGAATTAGGGTTTTTAGATTTACTAGCAAAGGAGTATTCAGACTTGACTCCAATTTTGTTAGATAATTTTGATTATGAGGAAAAGACTGAATTATATACCATCAAAAAAGACAGTAAGTTTAAGTCAAAAATCGATGTTAAATTGAGAATTAAATACTATTTGATTAGCTATTTGAGAAGGATGGAAAGAGATAATAAAAGCTCTAGTTTTGATGATATTGTTTTTAATATATTACCTCTGTTAAAAAATGGCACAACTCCCGAAAATCAGACGATTCTAAGCGTCCTCGAAGATATTGCCCAGAGAGTTGGTGATGATAACTGGCGCTTAAAACAAGAAGGACAATTGAGTTTATTTTAAATCCAGTGGCAGCACACTTTGTTCTTTTTGTCAAAAAAACTTTCTCTTTGCAACAAAACTACACAATTAATTGATCAACGGGTTGGCTTAAAAAAGGCTCTTTAACTGCCATTTATTGCTGTTGCTGAATAGGTGAGTGTAGATTTAGCAAGGGTTTTCAGGATCAACAGATAGCTAAAACCCTAAAAAGCACAGAACATCCCATCATTTCATACTGCGAAATTATACCATAATCGCTGGAAGTATTGCAACCTCGTAAACAAATGAGAATTTTTTTCAATAAATTCTTAATAAAAGATAAATATTGCGAAATGTAAATTTTAATATGCTTAACTATTAAAGCTTGTTTGATATAAAAAACTTATAATACTAAATCCGTTGAGTAACGCACAGAAAACGGGTTTCTCCGAGAAACCCGTTTTCTACTCAGGCACTCATGCAAGAGGCAAAAGAGGGAATAAATAATCAGTTTTTAATAACTGGATTTAGTATAAGTAGGGAGGCACAATTATTTGTAGGATGGGTTAGCGGTAGCGTAAACTATGCGGGCGTTGGGTTTCATGCTTCAACCCAACCTACTGATCACTGATAACTGATCACTGATTACTGATGACTGATTACTGATGACTGAATTGATGATCTGAGAGAAACTTTAAACAGGAGTCACAACTGCTGTTAGAGCGGCAGTAACTGCGTCCATCGGTTGATTACCGTCGATATGGTTAAGAGTGCCTTTTTGACCGTAATAATCTAAAACGGGGGCAGTTTGATCGATATAAACCTGTAGGCGACGGGCGATCGTTTCTTTAGTATCATCTTGACGACCGCGTTGCATGAGACGCTCAATTAAGACCGTATCTGGTACAGCCAAATTAACCACAAATGTGTAACTATCGGCCAATTCCTCCAGTAATGCGTCTAAAAAGCTCGCCTGTGCCACCGTGCGGGGAAAACCATCAAGAATCCAACCCTTAGCACTGTCAGGCTGTTTTAAACGTTCCTGAATTAAACCTAATAACAACTCATCGGGGACTAATTCGCCCTTTTCCACATAAGCTTGTGCTTGTTGACCAAGTTCTGTCTTCTCTGTAATTGCTTGACGTAAAATTTCACCGGTAGAAATATGGGGAATCGTCAGAGATTCCGCTAATTTTGCCGCTTGAGTACCTTTTCCCGATCCGGGCGGTCCCAAAAATATCACACCGATCCGTTTGCTCATGGGATTAAATATAGGGTTTTAAGGGAAAAAATAACCAGTAACCGCTAAAAGGTCACTGGCTAACTATCTAACTACTTTTTAATCATGTCCTCATAGCGTTGAGACATGACATAGGTTTGAATTTGTTTCGCCGTATCGATCGCCACCCCCACCAGAATTAACAGGGAAGTTGCCCCCAAACCGCGAAAAGTGGTGACACCGGTGGCGCTTTCTACTACAGTCGGCACAGTAGCCACCAAACTTAAAAAGAGAGCGCCCAAAAGGGTGAGACGATTCAGCACCCCTTCCAGATAATTAGTAGTAGCGGTCCCCGGTCGAATCCCCGGAATACTGGTCCCCATTTTTTTCAGGTTTTGGGACATATCCTTGGGGTTAACGATCAGGGAAGCGTAGAAGAAACTAAAACCGAGAATTAGTAAGCTATAAAAAGCCACATAACCCCAACTATCGGGACGCAGGGCATTAACCAGCTGGACTAAAACCTGACCGACCGGGTTATCCGTGGGTAAAGCTTGCACCAATTGGAAAGGTAAGACCAACACTGCCGAGGCGAAAATAATCGGCATCACGCCCCCTTGATTGAGTCGTAGGGGTAGATAACTGGTTCTTTCCCGATAGAGACGACGACCCACCTGACGACGGGCAGAAACAATAGGAATCCGACGGGTTCCTTCCTGAACAAAAACAATGCCGATAATCATCACCAAGAAAACCAGCAAGAGAATCACCACTTGAGCGATCGCTTGTCGGCCACCCTGTTGAGCAAAAGTAATCGTATCACCGAGGGTTTTCGGCAAAACGGCGACAATGTTGACAAAAATCAGCAAAGATGCTCCATTTCCCAGACCGCGTTCTGTGATCAGTTCCGAAATCCACATCACGAACATAGAACCGGCCACTAAAGCGAGAACCGTAGCGGCGATCGAGGGTAAAGTTCCAGCCACAACACCGTTAGCCACCAATAAACCGAGAGTAATACCGATACTTTGAATAATTGCCCAACCAAAGGCAACATAACGGGTAATTTGGGCAATTTTTCGCCGTCCTGCCTCTCCTTCATTTTTCTGTAAATCTTCCAAAGAAGGAAGGGCAGCGGTGAGCAGTTGCACGATAATTGAGGCGTTGATATAGGGAAGAATGCCGAGGGCAAAAATCCCTAACGTCGATAATCCTCCCCCGGTAAACAGGTCAAGGATTCCCAAAGCGGCGTTACTTTGAATAATTTCTGCTAATCTTGCCCGATCCAAACCGGGGATCGGTACAAACATCCCAAAACGGAGCAGAACCAGTAAACCCAATGTAATCAACAAGCGACCGCGTAAACCAGCCGCCTGTGCCATTTGCATAAACGTTTCCTGTGCCGTGGGAGCCTTATCACGACTGACGACCATTAACAGTTACCTCTAGTGCAGTTTTTTTATGGGAAAAAGTAATCGAGGGGGAAAACTTTCTCGATTTTTTTAAGATTTCCCCTGTCTTTCTTATGATATAGCAATCCGGTCTTGGGGATTGGGTGTTAGGGTGTGGGGTGTCGGGTGTGGGGTGTCGGGTGTGGGGTGTAGGGTGTGGGGAGAACAGAGCTGCCCTTTACCTTTTACCTTTTGCCTTTTGCCTTTTGCCCTTTACCTTTTGCCTTTTGCCCTTTACCTTTTGCCTTTTATCTCCTGTCTCCTGCCTCCTGTCTCCTGTCTCCTGTCTCCGTTAAATTTCTTCCCAAGTCCCTTGAGCGGCGGTAATTTTCTCTTTAGCACTATTGCTAAAAGCGGCGGCCTTCACCTTGAGGGGAACGGTAATTTCACCATCACCCAAAACTTTTAAAGGGCCGTCATTACTGGTGAGAATTTTAGCTTTTAGCAGACTTTCCAGGGTAACTTCCGTATTAGCGGGTAAAGAAGCCAATTTTCTCAGATTAACAATCGTGTATTGACGGGGGTTAACCAAAGGAAAATGCTTTAATTTGGGAACCCGACGATAGAGGGGCATTTGTCCCCCCTCAAAACCGGGACGAGTCCCCGTCCCAGAGCGAGATTTTTGTCCGCGCATTCCCAGACCGCAACTAGCGCCCTGGCCGGCCGAGACACCCCGGCCCACACGACGACGGCGTTTAGTTGACCCCGGTTGGGGGGCGATTTCGTGGAGTTTCATGGTGATTTCTCTAGGTGTACAAATGTTCTACAGATACGCCTCGATCCTTGGCCACTTCCGAGAAAGTACGGAGAGTTTCCAGGGCGTTAACGGCGGCTCTAGCGTTATTGAGGGGGTTATCGCTACCGAGTTGTTTAGCGAGGATATTTTTCACCCCGGCTAGTTCTAAAACGGTACGGACAGCACCCCCGGCAATAACCCCAGTCCCCGGGGCAGCTGGACGCATAAGCACCTGAGCGCCACCGGAAGCCCCCCGGGTGAGGTGAGTGATAGAACTAGCCTTAGTTAAGGAGACTTCAATTAGTTGTTTTTTGCCATCGGCCACGCCTTTACGGACAGCCCCGATAACGTCCCCTGCTTTGCCAACTCCCACTCCCACCTGGCCGTTTTCATTACCGACCACGACGATGGCCCGGAAGCTGAGTTTTTTACCACCCTTAACCACTTTACTAACCCGGCGAATCTGGATGACCCGCTCTTGCCAAGTGGTTTCTTTTTCTTTTTCGCGGTTGCCCTTGCGACGTTTTGCCATAGTTTTATCAGTGTTGAAAGGATATTTTAGAAGTTTAAACCGGCTGACCGAGCCGCTTCTGCTAAGGCTTTGACGCGACCGTGATAGAGATTGCCACCGCGATCAAAAACCACTTGTTCGATGCCTCTTTCTAGGGCCCGTTGGGCCACCAGTTTACCCACGGCTGCCGAAGCTTCTTGGGTAGCGGTGGATTCTAATTCCCCGCGCAAGCTGGCCTCTAGGGTAGAAGCGGCCGCGAGGGTGTGTTGGGCTACGTCGTCGATAATTTGGGCGTAGATGTGGTTATTAGAACGAAATACGGATAAACGGGGCCGTTCAGCAGTGCCATTAATTTTGCGACGCACACGCTGGTGACGACGACGGACTGATTCTTTGCGACTAAGTTTCATGGTTTATTTTTTACCTCCTTTACCGCCTTTACCGCCAGCTTTACCCACTTTGCGACGGACGACTTCACCAAGATAGCGAATCCCTTTTCCTTTATAAGGTTCGGGGGGACGAACTTCGCGGATTTTAGCGGCGGTGTTACCGACGGCTTCTTTGTCGATGCCACTGACGATAACTTGGGTGCTGTTCTCTACGGCGACGGAAACACCATCGGGCATCTCCATTTCCACGGGTTTACTGTAGCCGACGTTAAGAACTAATTTACCATCCTGCAACTGGGCGCGGTAGCCCACCCCTTGGATATCGAGGCGTTTTTGAAAACCAGTCGCGACTCCTTCTACCATGTTGGCCACTAGAGTTCTACAGAGTCCGTGGCGTTCTCTGGCAGTACGGGAATCGTCTTGACGGGTAACGAGCAGGGTTTCGCCATCTTTATTGATGGTGACGGCGGTGGGTAGGGTTCTCTGGAGAGTTCCTTTGGGCCCTTTGACCGTCACGGTAGCACCATCGATATCGACGGTGACTTTATTGGGAATAGGAATCGGGCGTTTGCCAATACGAGACATAACAGTTATCAGTTATCAGTGGGTCAGATATCCCGGAAGAGTTATCAGTGGGTCAGCTATCGGGTTTAAACTTGGAAAGGCTGACGGCTGATAGCTTATCCTTGTTTACCAGATGTAGCAAAGGACTTCGCCGCCAACGTTTTGTTTACGGGCCTCGCGATCGGTCATAATGCCTTTAGAGGTGGAAACAATGGCGATGCCAATGCCACCGAGGACGCGCGGTAAGTCTTTACTGTTGGAATAAACTCGTAAACCGGGTTTACTGACTCTGGTGAGGGTAGTAATGATCGGTTGACGGTTTTTGCCTTTATATTTGAGGGAAAGCACTAATTGAGATTTAATCCCCTCACCCACTTCCTCAAAGTCAGCAATAAAGCCTTCGTCCTTGAGAACTTGAGCAATACTGCGCGTCATCCGCGTGGTGGGAATTTGAGTAGTGGTCTGCCGAACCGCGCAAGCGTTACGGATGCGGGTCAGCATATCCGATATGGTATCGTTAGCAGACATGAATTACCTGTTTTTCTCCTAAATTGGGATCAACATCAGTTATCAGTTATCAGTTATCAGTTATCAGTTATCAGTTATCAGATTTGAGTATTAAGTGAGTAGTATTAAATAGCAGTTTCCTGCTGTCTTTTCACTGAATCACTGTTTACTGTTTGCTGTTCACTGTTTACTGTTTGCTGTTCACTGTTCACTTATTTACCGGTCACTGTTTACTTTTCTCTTGATTGATTTATCTAAAGGGCATTCCCATCTCTTTGAGGAGGGCGCGTCCTTCTTCGTCGTTTTTAGCGGTGGTGATGATTGAGATGTCCATCCCGCGAATTTGATCGATTTTGTCGTATTCAATTTCGGGGAAGATCAACTGTTCACGAATGCCTAAACTGTAGTTACCACGACCATCAAAACTGTTACCGCTGATACCGCGAAAGTCGCGAATGCGTGGTAAGGCCAGATTAATGAGACGGTCTAAAAAAGCGTACATTCGATCGCCGCGCAGTGTCACCATCACACCCACGGGCATTCCTTCGCGAATTTTGAAGCCAGCGATCGCTTTTTTAGCTCTAGTCACTACCGGTTGTTGTCCGGTGATGGTGGACAGTTCCTCCTTGGAAGACTCCAAAGCTTTGGCATTTTGTGAAGCTTCCCCAAGACCGCGGTTAACAGTAATTTTGATAACTTTAGGTACTTGGTGGACATTGGTATAACCAAATTGTTCTTTCAGTTTCGGAACAATGGTTTCTTGATAGGTGGTTTTTAGTCTTTGGCTCATAGTTTTGCTGCTTACTTTTCCTGGGCTTGGTCAGGAACTAGAATTGATAGGAAACTAATCGATAATTTCGCCAGTTTTCTTCAGTATCCGCACTTTCCGACCGTCTTCGGTAAAGGTATAACCCACCCGACTGGCGATTTTTTTCTTCTCGGAATAAAGCATCACTTTGGAACTGTGAATCGGTGCTTCGTAGGTAACGATTTGACCCGATTCCCCTTCCTGTTGGGGTTTAGTATGTTTGGTGCGGATATTAACTCCCTTGACCACCACGGTACTTTCTTGGGGTAAAGCCCGTAAAATTTCGCCCACTTTGCCCTTATCGGAACCGGCGATTACCTGAACGACATCCCCTTTTTTAACGTGCATTTTTTGCCTTTGGGGCGGGGTTTGAATGTTTTTCTTACTCATTTTTTTTTGACCTCAAGGTGTGAAAAGTTTTAGACTAGCCATCAGCCAATTGCCTTGGTACTTTTCACTTTGATCAGAGAACTTCTGGGGCTAAGGAAACAATTTTGGTGTAGTTTTTATCGCGCAATTCCCTGGCGACTGGACCAAAAACCCTAGTACCTTTGGGATTACCGTCATTATTAATAATCACGGCGGCGTTATCATCAAAACGGATGCTCATGCCACTATCGCGACGGACGGTTTGACGGGTCCGCACAATCACCGCAGTGACCACATCGGATTTTTTCACGGGCATATTGGGGATAGCGTCCTTAACCACGGCGATAATTTTGTCACCGATGCCACCGTAGGTACAGTTACCTGTTCCCAGCACCCGCAGACACATCAGTTTCCGCGCCCCGCTATTGTCAGCGACATTTAAGTAGGTTTGTTGTTGAATCACGGTTTTTACCTAGGTGAAATTTAACTATCGGTTAATATTTCCGCCACTTCCCAACGTTTGGTTTTACTGAGGGGGCGGGTTTCACGAATGCGAACTCGATCGCCTTGTTTGGCTTGATTTTCTGCGTCGTGAGCCTTAAATTTCTGGGTTTTTACGACGATTTTGCCGTATTTAGGGTGAGGAGAGCGGTTTTCAATGGCTACCACTACGGTTTTATCCATTTTGTCGCTGACCACTACCCCAACTCTTTCTTTAACTGCCATAGCGGGTTATGCCTCCGGGGTGGACTGGGCTAGTTGGCGCTCTCGTTCTACGGTCAATAATTGGCCGAGACGGTGGCGGGTGTGTTTGAATTCGTGGGTTTTTTCCAAGCGGCGGGTGGCCTGTTGCAAACGCAATTCAAACAGTTTCTTTTTGGCATCGAGGATAGCGTCGGCGATGTCGTCATCGCTCATCTTCCTCACTTCGGCGATTTTTGGTAGAGCCATTAGACAAAATCCTCCTCGCGAGTGATAAATTTGGTCTTAATTGGTAATTTTTGAGCCGCTAGGCGCATGGCTTCCCGGGCTACTGGTTCAGCTACCCCGGCAATTTCAAACATAATGAACCCCGGTTTAACCACGGCCACCCAGAATTCGGGGGAACCTTTCCCGGAACCCATCCGGGTTTCTGCAGCCCGTTGGGTGACGGGTTTATCGGGAAAAACGCGGATCCAGATTTTGCCACCCCGACGAATATAACGAGTCATTGCCCGTCTGGCCGCTTCGATTTGACGGGAAGTAATCCAACAGGGTTCGGTGGCTTGCAGGGCGAAATCGCCGAAATTAATCGTATTTCCGCCGGTGGCCAGCCCGCGCATCCGTCCGCGCTGTTGTTTGCGGAATTTTGTTCTTTTGGGACTTAACATGAGCTATTTACCACTGATAAATATTAGGGATCAGCCCTCACTAGAGCGATCTTCAAACTGTTGACGGCGACGCTGTTGACGGCGCGGTGCTTGAGCGGGAACGGCGGCGGCAATTTCTTCTTGGCCGGGGATAATTTCGCCCTTAAAGATCCAAACTTTCACGCCTAGAATCCCGTAGATAGTGCTGGCGGTTTTATAGGAGTAATCGATATCGGCCCGCAGGGTATGCAGGGGAACTCGTCCTTCCCGCACCCATTCGGTGCGAGCGATTTCTGCCCCGTTGAGACGGCCGCTAACTTGAATTTTGATCCCTTTGACTTCGGCCCTTTGCGCCCGTTGGATGGCTTGCCGCACCACACGACGGAAGGAAACCCGTCTTTCTAGTTGTTGGGCGATGTATTCGGCGATCAGGTTGGCATCGGCATCAACGCGAGCCACTTCGATGACGTTAATGCGAATTTGACGCTGGCCACCGAGGGCTTTTTGCAAACCTAGGCGCAGCTGTTCGATTCCCGTGCCACCACGACCGACGACGACCCCGGGGCGAGCGGTATGGATGGAAATATCTACTTGATCGGCCTTGCGTTCGATGCGAATATCGGCGATACCTGCATTAGAGAGGTTTTTTTCGACGTAATCACGAATACGGCGATCTTCTTGCACTAATTCGGGGTAACGTTTCGCGTCGGCATACCAGCAAGATTTGTGATCTTTGATAACGCCGAGACGAAAACCGAGGGGATGGATTTTTTGTCCCATTGTGGTTTTTTTAGTTAAGGTGATTAGTCTTTGTTGCTAGGAGCGACGGCGACGGTGATATGACAGGTGGGTTTGCGAATTTGGTAGGCGCGGCCTTGGGCCCGGGGTCGAAAACGTTTTAGGGTCGGACCGCCATCGGCAAAGGCTTGGCTAACCACCAAAGTGGCGGGATCGAGTCCTTCGTTATTTTCGGCGTTGGCAACAGCGGAACGCAGGACCTTCAGGATCGGGTCACAGGCCCGGTAGGGCATGAATTCGAGAATAATTAGGGCTTCCCGATAGGAGCGACCGCGGATCTGATCGAGTACCCGTCTGACTTTCAGGGGTGACATCCGAATATAGCGGGCGATCGCTTTGACTTCGTTAGAGGTATCGATGGTCATTTCAGTTATCAGTTATCAGTTAGGTAGGGTGGGTTAGGCGACGACAACTTATAAGACTTAGTTATTAATTTATCTAGTCGCCGTAACCCACCATCTCATGGTTATCTGAACGCTGACCGGGGGCTGACGGTTTTAAGATAACCGCCCACCGATCTATTTCCGTCCTGCTTTTTTGTCGCTCTTGGCGTGGCCGCGGAAGGTGCGGGTGGGAGCGAATTCACCGAGTTTATGACCGACCATCTGCTCGGAAACATAGACGGGAACGTGCTGTTTGCCGTTGTGAACGGCGATCGTGTGACCGACCATATCGGGAATGATTGTCGAGGCCCGGGACCAAGTTTTAATCACTTGTTTACTGCCCTGGGCGTTGAGTTTTTCGATTTTTTCCATCAGGTGGCCGGCGACAAACGGCCCCTTTTTCAGTGAACGACCCATAATTTTCAGTCAAAAGTAAAGTAATAATTTCTAACCCTGGTTACGACGGCGCACGATCAGATCGCTACTGCGTTTTTTCTTGTTGCGAGTTTTGCGACCGAGGGCGGGTTTACCCCAGGGAGTCATCGGGCCAGAACGTCCGATCGGAGCGCGACCCTCTCCACCTCCATGCGGGTGATCCACTGGGTTCATGACGCTACCCCGAACATGAGGCCGTTGACCCCGGTGACGGGTACGGCCGGCTTTACCGAGACTGATGTTTCTAGCTTCGGCGTTACCGACTTTTCCGATGGTGGCGTAGCATTCACGCCGGATCATGCGTACTTCTTTGGAGGGGAGGCGGATGGTAACATAATCGCCTTCTTTGGCTACCACTTGGGCGAAACCACCGGCGGCCCGCACCATTTGACCACCGCGACCGGGGACGAGTTCGATGTTATGAACTTCTGTCCCTAGGGGGATGCGACTTAAAGGGAGGGCATTACCCACCTCGAAGGGAGCGTTTTCTCCAGCGATGACGGTATCACCAACGCCTAAACCGGCGGGGGCGATGATGTAGCGTTTTTCCCCGTCTTTGTAGAAAAGCAGGGCAATGCGGGCGTTACGGTTAGGATCGTATTCGATCGCCGCTACTGTGGCGGGAATATCCCGTTTATCGCGACGAAAATCGATAATCCGGTAGAGGCGTTTATGGCCACCGCCCCGGTGACGACTGGTGACGACACCGCGATTATTACGCCCTTGTTTGCTGTGTTTGTGATGAGTTAGGGACTTTTCCGGTTCGGTTTTGGTGATCTCCTTAAAGTCGGAGATGGCCGCCTGCCTTGTCCCGGGGGTTAAAGGTCTAAAAGAGCGAATACCCATAGTTTAGTTTTCCGTTATCGGGTTTCTTGGTGGTTATACGTCGGGATAGAGGGCGATCGAGTCGCCTTCGGCTAGGGTCACGATCGCACGTTTGTATTGGGGTTTGTAACCGAGGAAACGGCCGACGCGTTTTTTCTGACGAGAGGGGCGGCTGGTGTTCACTTTCGTTACTTTCACGTCAAACAGCAATTCGATCGCCGCTTGAATTTCCGGCTTAGTCGCTTTCAAGGCGACATCGAAGACGTATTTATTTTGTTCTAGGAGTAGGGTGGCTTTCTCGGTCACGATCGGCTTTAGGATCAGATCGGCGAGTTGCCTGGCTTCAGTTTTAAGCACCATAGACCTCCTCAATTTTGGCTAGGGCTGCGGCGGTGGCGATAACTCGATCGGCTAGGAGGACATCATAGACGTTGAGACTATCGGCGCGAATAATTTTGAGATTGCAGATATTACGTCCCGATAAATAGACATTTTCGGGAATTTCCGTCAAAATCAGCAGAATTTTTTCCTCTGGACTGGCTCCCCAGCGACTTAAGGCAGCGGTGAGTTCTTTGGTTTTGGGTTGGGAGAATTGTTCGGCGAAGCTTTCAACCACGATAAAGTTATCGGCCTGGCTGATCAAAGCGGTTCTCAGGGCTAATCTTTTCTCTTTGCGATTGACCTTAACCTCAAAATCTCTCGGTTTTGGTCCGAAGATGACACCGCCACCACGCCAGAGGGGAGAACGGATCGAACCGGCCCTGGCACGACCGGTGCCTTTTTGCCGCCAGGGTTTGCGACCACCGCCGCGCACTTCCGAGCGGGTTTTGCTGGAGGCATTACCTTGGCGGGCCGCCGCTAGATGGCTGATGACGACGCGGTGAATTAGGTGTTTGGCGGTTTCGGGTTTAGCGGTTTTCAGTTCCAGGGTGCCTGTTCCCGCTTCTTCCCCTTGCCAATTTTTGACTGTGTAGTTAACCATGGCTTTAATCTTTCCTTGCCCTATTTGCCAAATTTCTTGGCGGGGGTGATGTTTAACAGGGTTCCTGGTTTGCCCGGGACGGCTCCTTTGATCAGGATCAGGTTGCGTTCGCTATCGATTTTGACCACGGACAATTTGCGGATGGTCACTTGGGTGGCTCCGTATTGTCCGGCCATTCTCTTACCCGGGAAGACGCGGCCGGGGGTAGTACCGGCACCGGTGGAACCGGGGAGACGGTGGTTTTTGGAACCGTGGGTCATGTTACCGCGTTTGAAGTTATGGCGTTTTTGATAGCCGGAGAAACCCCGTCCGATGGTGGTTCCGGCCACATCGACTAAATCCCCCTCTTGGAAGATGTCGGCGGTAATTTCTTGGCCTAAGGTGTAAGCGGATGCGTCCTCGAGGCGGTATTCGATTAAATGCCGCAGGGGGGAGACACCGGCTTTGGCTAAATGACCCAGCAGCGGTTTATTGAGGGCTTTTTCTTTGACGGTTTTGTACCCCACTTGGATGGATTCATAACCGTCGGTTTTTTTAGTTTTGACTTGGGTGACGGGACACGGACCGGCTTGAACGACGGTGACGGGAATGGCGACTCCCGTTTTGTTGTCGAAGATTTGGGTCATGCCCAGTTTTGTACCGAGGATACCGATAGACACGGATTGTTCTCTTTATCTTTACTAGACGACAATCAAAAATAACGTGGCCGTGGCTATAGGAGCGGGAAAAATCTTTCCCGCTTTATCAGCCTGCCCAACTTGAATGACTTTTTTGGAGTTATTTAAGCTGGCATCCCGTTAAATTCGTAAGTGAGACTAGACAGGTTTGCTGGTTCTGCCTAGATTGTTGCTGGTCTTTGTTTCTTCGGGACTTAAAGGGTTTATCTTCAGTATCCAGGCGAAGACCGACTGGCCAAGACGCCGCTGCTTGGCAGTGCCTTTAGCACCACCTAACACCGATTTTGGCCACGATCAAACATTATATAATATTTGTGACTTTTTAGGCAAGAGGTTTTTTTAGTTACCTGAAATGATCAGAGCTAGTCTGGTCAAATTACCTGTGAGCAGTCTTCCCCAGCGATGGGAGCAGACCGAGCCAAGAGATTTAATGGGAGCATCTCACCTTTGCAATGAGCATAAATACTTAGTGGAAAAATAGGCTTTTCGAGGGTAATTCTTGTTTTAATTCTCCATGTACGCAGTCTTTAAAAGCCTCTATTTCGTTCCAAGACACGATTAAGAGTGGC
>NZ_JBHFLL010000272.1:0-11628 GCF_041928595.1 Microcystis sp. BLCC-F209 | reverse complement strand
TGCATAAATGCAGGCTATCAAGTCGGGTTTTGAATGGTTGTCATCCGTTATGATAATTGTACCAGAAGGCAATTGATAACCTGTTAAATTCCCTTGTTTCCACCACCTCCAAGCCGTTCGATAACTTATTCCTGTTTTTTTTGCATAGTCTGATAGTTTCATGTCTATATATTACCATCCCTGACTATATCTGACTATATTTCTATTGAAACTTTACAATACCACCTTAAGCTCGTCTTTTTTCTGATTTTAACAGTAGAATCGCCGATGGGAATGAATAACTTAGTTCATGACTCCATTCGTCTCACCTGAGAAATTTCTAATTTCATATCTACCGAAAAAAGCTCCCCGGTTGACCATTCCCGTGGCGATCGTTTATGAAAAAGATAATGGTGTTCAGCTAACCATTCTCAATGCCTCCCCGTCTCCACAGTAAAATAGGTAATGCTCACCCTAGTCATGCAAGGCGTAAAATTTCCCAGATTTTCGGATATTCTCGTTAACTACTTTTGTAGGTCTTCATTGGCCCGAAAAATCGCTTCTTGACCATCACTAGAGGCCACAAAACCCATAAAAGCTTTGACTGCTTCACTAGCAGGTTCTTTGTAAACGTAGTAAAGGGTACGCTGCCAGGGATAATTAGGTTCACTGGCTGAAATTCCGTCCACAGCGAGCGCTCTGACGGTTTTTTGGTCGGCGATTTGGCTATAGGTGGCGTAACTAATGCCATTCAGTCCCAAAACTCGCAAAATTGGGGTGGTGGCATCCCTCTCCATCATTTTGAAATTAGTTCCCCTACCAAATTCTCCCCCTTGCAGCACTTCCTGACGAAAACTTTGATAAGTGCCACTAATAGGAGGACGATTAATCACTTGAATAGTAGCAGCAGAACCTCCCACCTCCGACCAAGAGGTGATTTTTCCGGTAAAAATACCCCTAACTTGAGCAGTGGTTAACCCCCCCGCAAAGGGGTTTTTTACTCCCACCACAACAGCGATCGCATCTCGGACAATCGGACTAGACGCCAATCCCTGAGAGCGTTCCGACTCGGTTAAAGGTCGTGACACCGCCGCAATATCGATCGCCCCCTGGGCCACTTCCTCTAATCCCACATCAGATCCTTGAGCATTTGTCAAGACCTCTACCCCCTGAAATTTGGCAGTTAAAGCGGCTTTTAAGGCTTGATTAATCTGTACCATACTGGTGGAGCCGTTCATGCGAATTGTCGTGCCACTGGGGATAGAAGTCCGTGGGGCAAAACTGACCACTCGCTGGGGTGAGGGGGGAGGGGGTAGGGGAGAGGAGGCACTTTCCGATACCGGCGATTTTTGCGGACTTTTACCGCTGCCACAGAGAAAAAATTCTTGACCCGCAGCACATTGACTTTGTAGCCAGAAGTAACCCCCACCTAAAATGCCCGCAGTGGCTAAAAGAGCGATTATTAAAGCAGTTGTTTCGTTTTTTTGAGACATACCCATCATTTGCTGACATTAGGGGGTCGATCGCCTGGACACCGGTGATCAATGGAAGTTTCGATGATATTATCTTAGTGCATGGAAATCCACTCTTGATTTAGGACTGTATATCATGACCCACGCACCTATATCCCCAGTCGTGCTGGTTATCCTTGATGGTTGGGGTTATCGCCCGCAAAGGTCGGATAATGCGATCGCAATGGCGAAAACCCCGATTATGGATAGTCTCTGGGAAGTTTATCCCCACACCTTAATCCGCACCTCCGCTAAGGATGTGGGACTACCAGAAGGACAGATGGGCAACTCGGAAGTTGGCCACCTCAATATCGGAGCGGGGCGGGTTGTACCACAGGAGTTAGTACGGATTTCCGATGCGATCGAAGATGGTTCGATTCAACAAAATCAGGCTTTATTAAAACTCTGCGACGAGATTCGCCCTAAAAAAAGCAAATTACACCTAATTGGTTTGTGTTCCGAGGGGGGAGTTCATTCCCATCTCGATCACTTACTGGGATTATTAGACTTAGCGAAAGTGCAAGGGATTAGCGATGTCTGCATTCATGTCATCACCGATGGTCGCGATACTAATGTCACCGACGGAATGCCAGCTATTAAACGGATTCAAGCACATATTAATAAAATCAAACTCGGTCGCCTGGTGACTCTCAGTGGCCGTTATTATGCCATGGATCGGGATCGCCGTTGGGATCGGGTGGAAAAAGCCTATAACGTGATGACCAGTGATCAAGATATTGACGGGCGATCAATTACTGAAGTATTACAGGCATTTTATGATCAAAATATTACCGATGAATTTATTCCCCCCACCAGAATTGCACCGGGGGCGATCGAAGCGGACGATGGGGTGATATTCTATAATTTCCGTCCCGATCGAGCTAGACAGTTATGTTATGCCCTGACTATGCCCGATTTTGAAGATTTCGATCGAGATTTAATTTCTCCCCTCAGTTTTGTCACTTTTACCCAATACGATCCGAAATTACCGGTAGATGTGGCCTTTGCTCCCCAGAATTTAAATAATATTTTAGGACAGGTGATCGCTCAACAGGGATTAAAACAGTTTCGTTGTGCGGAAACCGAAAAATATCCCCACGTCACCTACTTTTTTAATGGGGGATTAGAAAAACCCTTTGAGGGAGAAGTGCGCGAATTAATTCCCAGTCCAAAAGTCGCCACCTATGACCAAGCTCCGGCCATGTCGGCAGCCGCGGTGACAGCAGCGGTCTGTGGGGCGATCGAACAGGGGATCTATAGTCTCGTGGTAGTCAATTACGCTAACCCCGATATGGTGGGTCATACGGGCATTTTAGACGCGGCCATGAAAGCAGTGGAAACGGTGGATCTATGCTTGGCTAAGTTGTTAAGTAGCGTCAATAAATTGGGGGGAACAGTGTTAATCACTGCCGACCACGGTAACGCGGAAACGATGGTGGATGAGTCGGGTAATCCTTGGACGGCCCACACGACTAATCCCGTTCCTTTAATTTTAATTGAAGGGGAAGGGAGAAAAATACCCGGCCACGGTGGCGATGTGCAGCTGCGGGATGATGGTCGTTTAGCCGATATTGCCCCCACTATCCTGGAAATTCTCTCTATTCCCGTCCCAGTGGAAATGACCGGGCGATCGCTGATTAAACCGGCCGAAGTGGAAATTAAAGCCAGTCGCACTCCCGTCCGCATCTCGCTTTAACGAGTAAAAAGTCAAGAAAGGGGAATTTTATGCTGAAAACCATCGAAGGTGTTTATCGAGATGGACAAATACACCTAACCGAGTTACCCAATGATATTAGCGATCGCTCACAAGTGCTGGTGACTTTTCTCGATCAAATCGATCCTAGTAAGCTCAGACAACTGATGGAGTATTTAGAGAGCATTGAGGGGATTCAGCAAGGTTTTGAGGAGATAAACTCCGGTAAAACCCGTCCTCTTGCCGATTTTGCCCAAGAAATGGCCGAAAAATATGGTATTTCAGGTTGAAATTACCCCAACTGCCACGGCACAGATCGAAAAAGCCTATCGCTGGTATCGAGGTTATAATGCCGAGTTTGCTGACCGTTGGTTTCGAGGATTAATGAATGCTATTGCTACTCTGCAAGAGAAACCAACTCGTTGTGCTTTAGCGCTCGAACAGACGATTTTTCTACCCAAAGAAGTCCGACAACTTTTTTATGGGAAAGGTAAAAATGTCTATCGAGTGCTTTTTACAATTAGAGATAGTACGGTTTATGTACTATATGTTCGCCATAGCGCCCAAGCACCACTAACACTTGAGGATATAGACGATGAAGAGGACCCTAGTTGATAACTAATTCAAAGCTGACGGCTTGATAACTGCTATACTTTGTAATGGAAAATAGAGAGTAATAATCATGACAGTGGTGCTGGTAGTACAGATTATTTGGGCGCTGGCGGCGGCCTTTCTGGCGATTTTGGTGTTATTACACAGTCCCAAAGGGGATGGTATTGGCGGTATTGGCGGCCAATCACAGATTTTTACCAGCGCAAAAACGGCGGAAAAAACCTTAAATCAGGTGACTTGGGCCTTGGGGACGGTATTTATCACCCTAACTATTGTACTGAGCGCCGGCTGGTTAAATCGCTAAATGCTAAGAGGTCGGTTCTCTTTTCTAGGACTCGCAGCCTTGGCGAGTCTTTTGCTGTTTTCCTATTCTTTGATTGCCGACAGTCGATCGCTACCAGAGTTAAAAACCCATCCTTTACCCGCTAATTTAGCCCAATGGCAAGAGCAAAACCAGTCCGGGGATTATTTTGATGCCGTGGAAATCAGTCCCGTGGGGGCGTTGATTTGGTCGCAATTTCCCGTGAAGATTTATCTTCACAGCGATCGCAGTTCTTGGCTGAGTTTGGTACAACAGGCGATCGCTGAATGGGGGCAGTATTTGCCGATCGAGTTGGTAAATCGGGCAGAATTGGCCGATATCCTCATTAAACGGGAGTTACCGCCGTCGGGAGTCCGTTTTAATCCCGAAACTGGTAAGTTAGAACTGCCCCGGGTGCGTTCTGCCATAACACAATACGAGATTTTTGTCAAGGAAAATCGCTTAACTCATCGGATGAGTATCCAGATTAGTCCCAATTTAGCTGATCGGTCGGCCTTAGCGGCAGCGCGGCACGAATTAGGTCACGCTTTGGGAATTTGGGGTCATAGTCCCCTAGAGACGGATGTGATGTATTTCGCTCAAACTAGAGATATTCCACCGATTTCTAGCCGGGATATTAACACTTTAAAAAAGGTTTATCAGCAGCCAACTAAGTTAGGTTGGCAGATGGATCAGCTAGGGTATCTAATGCCTGAATAGGTAAATATTGCTCTTCAGTCGGTTCTGCTATTAAAAAGTATAAGTTATGGATATACTTAGTATAACTGACTAAGATCCAGAAGATTAACCATCGCTTAAACCTCTATTTCCTCTAGCCATGTTTTAATCGCACTGATTAACTTGGGTTGTTGGGGAGGGGTGTTGCTGACTCAAGCTATGAATGCCAACTGTGCATCCTATCCAAAAGTTAGTTTAGCTCTAGGTTTTAAAAACCCCACACAAGAAGATTCCTATTGCAAATCAGCAACCCCAATCTTTGCCACCCTCGACAACTAAGCCAATACTAGAAACATATTGTACGGGTTTGCCTAACATTAAGGGATCTATTTCTCCCCAATCGTAAGGTTCATAATCTTCTAAACGAGATAGTTCGCTATCTAACCAATCATCTCTAGGGGCTGTTTTTTCCGAGGGATTGGGCTGTTTCAAGGAGTCTAAGGGTTTAGTCATGGGGAAAAAATGTCCTATACACAAACATTTTACCGATTATTGACCAACTCTTTAGTTCATCTACACCTCTATTTCCTCTAGCCATGTCTGAATCGCGCTGATTAAGTTGGATTGTTGGGGAGGGAAGGTGAAAAAGTTGGTAGGGAAACTGACAGAGAATCGTTACCAATTTTCTCAATTCCTGAGATATATTTAATGAATGAAGTTCGATGTAAAGATTAAATCTCTGTTTCTATTGGTATGTTAGTGGGTGTATCTTGACTGATTAAAATTAAATTAGATACAGGGGTGTAAATATCACACTCAATTTCTGGTACTCGAATCGTTACAATTAATGTATAGCGAACAGGTTGATCATGGCGTTCCTCTTGTATTTGTTCTTTCCACCATCCACCAACAGGATAAACGCCTATCATTCCTCTACTTGCTAAATCGACGGCCGTTCCTGTCCATATATCAGAATGAAGTGAACCTTGACTCCTTAAATGAGGACCCAAAAACCAGTTATCTTCCTCTTTAATGCCAGAAATATTTTTTTCTTCTTCTCTGGTAGCTTTATTAATTCTATGTTGAAATTGTTGATTGGTCTCTAAAGGTTTTTTTACTTGAAATCTGAGTCCATAAGAGGCATAATGGTGTTTTCTTTTATAACCTCGCTCCCCTGGATTAGGTTCTATAAAATACGATAAAGTTACTCTCAGTTCTACCTTGGCTTCTCCTAATTCTTCTAACTTTTCTTTTGGCCAGGGTAAGCTATGAAGATTCATTTTGTCTGTTTTAATGACACTACCATCTTTTTTAAAAGGTGTCAATTGATCTTCAATAACCATTGTTAAGTCACTATTTGAACTTTTTAAAGCTCTGTCTAAATCAGGAACACCATATCCATAGCGACGAATCAAATTTTTTTTATCTTGCTGCTTCAATTTCTTTGGAAAATTAGCTATCATCCTAACAGTCCATTCGGCTGAATGAACGATTAAAGCGCGTATTGTTTCTGGCCAATATTTGGGATTTTCTGAAAGAATTCGAGCAGCCATATAACTAGCGAGTGCAGTTGCACAACTGGTATCACACATATAAGTAAACAATTTATAGTTATGACTATGAGCAGTTGTTAATAAGCATAAATCGTCAATCATTTGTGCATAATTTTCCCCATCTGAGGCATAATTTCCCCCTTCACAAACAATATCAGGACGAATTGGCCATTGATTTTCCCAAGAAACAGAAGTACAACTTTTAGGAGATAAATCACCCCAAGGAGCTACAGGTTGCCAACCGTGAAAGTCGGGATGACTGATATTAACTTTTTCAGTGTAAGCTCCCACAACAAGAGCATTCCAAGCTTGTGCTGGGTTTTCAATTGTTGCCACATCATTGCGGGTTAAATAATCAGATAAAGATATTTCTTCTCTGATATTTCCTGCTGAAATAATGATTAATCGCTTAAAATTATCTTCACCAAAAGATAGTTGATCTATTGCTGCTGACCATGAGGAGGGAGTTCCATAATTTGGTGATGGCTGCTCGCTAGTTACAGCCATACAGAAAATACGTTTTCGCTTGGGATTTTGTATTTCTGGACGAGAGACTGCTTGCTCTGTAATTGCGCCATAAAGTTCAGGATCATTTTGTCCGACAGGAGGGAGAATTTTAACTGATTCTAAACGGTGAATAAGCGTTATATATCCTTGTGTTTGTAAAGCATTAAATAAATCATCATAAAGAATTAAACCCGCCATTTCTGTACCATGTGTATTATGAGGATCATGAGTTCCCCAATTAGGATCACAAGTATATAAATCACTACTATCAAGACCTTTTTCAATCAGTTTATGTCGTCTATTAACTCCATAATCAAGAAGACAGACAGCAACAGCATTATCTCCAGGAGGTAAAGTTCGATTACATAAATCCTCGACCCATTCCTCCTTTTCAATTAATTTCATATCAAGAAAAAAGGAAGGCGTATCTTTAGCAATTCTTAATTCTGCAACCGTATCAGAATTTTGAAGAACTTGCTGTATTTTTTCTACATTAGCCATAGCTAAAGTAACAGTTCTTTCGGGAAAATGTATATGAAATTTAGTCATAATATCGAGTCTTTGAGCAATGGTTTGGAAGTCTTCAAGTTGTCCACGACGTAACCATACTTCCCACCATATTGATTGTCCATTCTGAGGAAATAAAGCAGAATCATCAGTAAATAATGATTGAACTGTACCAATTTCAACGTTTTCTAGTCGTGTTATTAGGGCTGCATTTTTTGGGTTTCCTTTTGTTGTTTCTTCATCACGATATTCTTCTACTTTGTTCTCAAAAAATTCTGTCGCTGACTCTGGTACAAAAACAGTAGCCTTAACTATATTTTCTTGTTCAGGAGAAGGCTTAACAGCAACTAATTCAATTTTTTTGCGTTTATCTCCTAAATTTTCAAAAGCATTCGCTTGATCTTTTGTTACCTGAAATTCTAAATAGAATCCGGGTTGTCCGACGGCAATTGCCGATAAACGGGATTCTAATTGTTGACGAGCTTTCGTAATCGCTTCACCAATAGCAAGTTCTAATTTTGCAGCGTGTTCTATTCTGTTCCGATCGGGTGGTGGTGGAGCATTAACTGAGCGCGGTGAAGTATAATCGGCGCTTTTACGAAATTTATCGTTATTCCGTAGATACAAGTGAGGAAGACGGCGAGAACGTTGCGACATTATGGGATTAGGTTTTATTCATTGAAGTTCAGATCCTTACGTTCCATAATAGCTGAAATCAGAGAATCTTCGCTTACCTTCTGACTATTTGACAAAACAGCTTGCTTGGCTGCGTCATCTGTCGCTCTGACAATTTCAGCTTGAGCGAGTCCATTGGCTTGATTAAGAATGTTTGACCAATCTTTCCAGTCAATTTCAAAAGAAATAAGACGAGATTCAATCAATTCACGAATAATTGCGGCATCAGGAAGCTGATATTCAATTACATCATCAAAACGCCTAAAAAGAGCTTTGTCTAGTAACTGAGGATGATTAGTTGCTGCCAAAATCAAACTATCCCCTTGCTCTTGTTCTAAAAACATCAAAAAAGAATTGAGAATGCGACGAATTTCTCCCACGTCGTTAGAATTATGACGTTGAGTCCCAATCGCATCAAATTCATCAAAAAAATAGACCCCTTTTGTTATTGTCATCGCCTCAAAAATCACTTTTAAACGACTAGCCGTTTCTCCCATATACTTGCCCATTAGACTATCGTATAAAGTCGTAAACAAAGGTAATTTAAGCTCTCCTGCTAAAGCTTCAGCCGTCATTGTTTTACCAGAACCCGGTGGACCTACTAACAACAGTTTCCGGCGAGGCGTAAGATTATGTTCTCTGAGTCTTTTTCCTTGTCTTTGTTCAGTTAATACTCGTTTAAGTCTAAATTCAAGGTCAGAGGTTAAAATCATATCCGATAATCGAGTATCGGGATATCTGACCGAAACCAGATTGGCTAAATCTCCTTTTGGTTGTACTAAAGGAATTGGATCAGATTTTTTTTCAATAACCGATTTACTAGCCTTTGCTTGGTCAATTAATTCGCGAATTTCTTGGGCTAACTTACCATGTCCTTGTCTTGCTTCGTGTGCAGCCATCTGTAGGGCAGCAGAATAAAATTGCTGCTCTTCGCCTTCTACATGACTTTTTAGAAGTGCTAGGATATGGCGAGCGGTGGACATGATACCTCGTTAAGTTAAACTCCCCATCATACTCAATGATTTTAACTGTGACAGGCACTATATAAAGAATGATTTCCCTTTTGGACTAATTTTGATCGGTATAGTTAAATTGTACTAAATAAATTGTCGTATTAGCTAGGGGAAACCCGTATTTGGTCTTTCTCTTGCTTTCGTGGCTATTCGATAATTTTCCCGCTTCTCCCTAAAAATTACCGTCCCGCTCGCTAAACTGCCAAATCGATAAGATCCTTTGACCTTTCGCCGCCTTATTGAGCAAAACTAGGTATAAACACTTTCTTAAGAATTAACCTATGTCACAATAGATGAAGATAAACCAAATAGTGTGAAATTGTAAACTAGGTATTACTGAATGGAACCGCTTTATCAGTACGCGTGGCTAGTTCCCGTCCTGCCTTTGGTAGGCGCTACCCTAGTCGGTGCGGGCTTAATTTCCTTTAATGAAGTCACCAATCGTCTGCGACAGGCAAATGCTGTATTAATCATTTCTACCCTCGGTGCGTCGATGGTGCTGTCTTTTGCGCTGCTGTGGAGTCAAATCAATGGACACGCTCCCTATACCCAAATGATCGATTGGGCATCGGCGGGTAACTTTCACCTGAAAATGGGTTATACGATCGATCATCTCAGCGCTTTAATGTCGGTTATCGTCACCACCGTGGCCTTTTTGGTGATGATTTATACCGATGGTTACATGGCCCACGACCCCGGTTATGTGCGTTTTTACGCCTATCTGAGCATTTTTAGCAGTTCTATGCTCGGTTTGGTCATCAGTCCCAACCTTGTCCAGATCTACGTTTTCTGGGAATTGGTGGGGATGTGTTCCTATCTGCTGGTAGGTTTCTGGTTCACTCGTCCTGCGGCTGCCGAGGCCTGTCAAAAAGCCTTTGTTACCAACCGCGTCGGCGATTTTGGCTTATTACTGGGAATGCTGGGTCTTTTCTGGGCCACCGGTAGCTTCGAGTTTGATATCATGGGTGAACGTCTAGAGGAATTAGTCTCTTCTGGAGCCATTGCCGGCAGTTTAGCGGCATTATTCGCCGTTTTAGTCTTCCTTGGCCCCGTGGCCAAATCAGCCCAGTTTCCCCTTCATGTCTGGCTACCGGATGCCATGGAAGGTCCGACCCCGATTTCGGCCCTGATTCACGCCGCCACGATGGTGGCCGCCGGAGTTTTCCTGATTGCTCGGATGTATCCCGTTTTTGAGCCAATTCCCACGGCGATGACGGTAATTGCTTGGACGGGGGCCTTTACTGCCTTCCTAGGGGCAAGTATCGCCCTCACCCAGAATGATATCAAAAAGGGTTTAGCCTATTCCACCATCTCCCAATTGGGTTATATGGTTATGGCTATGGGTATCGGCGCTTATAGTGCGGGATTATTCCACCTGATGACCCACGCTTATTTTAAAGCGATGTTGTTCCTCGGTTCCGGTTCGGTCATCCACGGTATGGAGGATGTGGTCGGTCATGAGCCGGTTTTAGCGCAAGATATGCGGATGATGGGCGGTTTACGCAAGTATATGCCCATTACTGCCCTAACTTTCTTGGTGGGAACTCTGGCCATCTGTGGGATTCCTCCCTTCGCTGGTTTCTGGTCGAAGGATGAAATTCTCGGTTTAGCTTTTGAGGCGAACCCAGCTTTATGGTTAATCGGTTGGGGGACTGCGGGTTTGACGGCTTTTTATATGTTCCGGATGTACTTTAACACCTTTGAAGGGGAGTTTAGAGGCACTAATAAGGAGATTAAACGCCGACTGTTAGCCAATGCGGGCGCGATTCCGGCTTTTGGACCGGGGGCAATGAATGTTAAGCAATTGGACTCGGAAGCGCAGGAAGAAGACAACCACGGCCATCATGCCCATGAACCCCACGAATCGCCAATTACTATGACTTTACCTCTCATGATTTTGGCGGTTCCCTCTTTGTTAATCGGTTTGGTGGGTAAACCTTGGCAGAATTTCTTCGAGGGTTTTATTCATGTTCCTAACGAAGTGGTGGAAGAAGTTCATGCTTTTGATTGGACAGAGTTTCTGATTATGGCGGGTAATTCGGTGGGGATTGCTTTAATCGGGATTACTGTCGCTTCTTTGATGTATCTCCAGAAGAAAATTGACCCCGCAACTATTGCCGAAAAATTCCCCGTTTTGTATCGTTTTTCCCTGAACAAATGGTACATTGATAATCTCTATGATCGAGTTTTCGTCCAGGGTTGTCGTCGTCTCGCACGGCAAATTATGGAAGTGGATTATCGCGTTATCGATGGGGCAGTGAATTTAACCGGTTTAGCTACTCTTGTCAGTGGTGAAGGTCTCAAATACCTCGAAAATGGTCGCGCCCAATTCTACGCTTTAATTGTTTTTGCCGCAGTTTTGGGTTTAGTAATTGTCTATAGTCTGGTGTAGATTTTTAAGCCGTTGACTAAAGATTTTTAGGGGGCGCAAAGCCCCTTTTTTCAGCAGTTTTTTGGGTTATATCTGAACTTCCCCCCATACATATATACTACAATAGCCGAAAACCCTTATCCATCAATGGATGCACCCCCTTAACTTTTCTTAATGTACCCATGTAATTTGTAACATTTCTTAATGGACAAGAATTCTCTCCATTTG
>NZ_JBHFLL010000271.1:0-12839 GCF_041928595.1 Microcystis sp. BLCC-F209 | reverse complement strand
TAGAGTCAGCAAGGAATCCAGTTCTTTTTTATGTTTCAGATGGGCATCATTCAGACATTCATAAATAGCTGAAGAAAAGTCAGAAAAGTTCTCATAATATTTACCATATAAACATTTCTTTTTGACAAATTTCCACAGCCTTTCAATTAAATTTAGATTAGGCGAATAAGACGGTAGATAGAGTAGCTCTATTGACAAAGAAAGAGCTAATTCTTCAACAATTTTACATTTTTGATAGCGGGCATTATCTAAGACTAGAGTGATCGGAATCATTAGTCCTAAAGCAGCTATTTTTTCAAGGAGTTCACAGACTTGAGTTGCCGTAATATAAGTGTCATTAGTAACCAGAATAACTTCATGAGTTATTGCATTTAATGCTCCTAAAACATTGAAGCGTTTACGCCCGCTCGGTGACTTAACAAAAAGTCTCTCAAAACACCAAACAAAACCGAGAAAAGCTCCCATAACAAAGTGAGCGGCATCAACAAAAAAAACAGCCCTTTTTCCTTCTTTAGCCTCATTTAGTCTTGGTTCTAGCTTTTTTTCTTTGTAGTCTTCTTGTTCATCTGGGTCAGCTTTAGAAGGAAGAGAACCTACTTTTAAACATTTCATTCCCAAGGATTTTAAGAATTTCCTCACTTGGGTAGGACTTCGTTTTATTCCTGTCAATTCTTCTATCCTATATACAGCTTCATTTATTGTGGCTGGTGGATTTTTCTCGAAGTATTTTTTGAGCGTTTCTTTTTGAGACTCTAATTCACTTTTAGGGCGATAGAAGTTGATTTCTTTTAATTTTTCTATTCCGCCTTCTTCATAATCTCGAAGATAGGTTAATAAGGTATTTGGCGAGATTCCTGCTAACTGACAAATTTTTTTGTGCGGTATCTTTTGGCTCTTTAACCAGAGAACTTCCATCTTCAGTTGAACCCGGGGATGGGGATGATGAAATCTTTCATAATACAGTGAGTTCTTTTCTTCTTCCGTGAATTCTAGGTTAATCATGTTTTTAATGAGTGCTTTGCTTCTAATTATGACTCTTAAACTATATTATTGTCTTTGAGTAAAAAATGCAAGTTATAGCCGTGCAAAGTATATTTCTTCTCCATCTATTTTTATAGTCCCGTTCTTACTGCCTTTATTGTGCTTTTTTGGAGTTTTTCGCTCTTTCTCTGATGACTGATTGTAGGTAAACCCTTTCTTGTTGGCTTTGATGTCTGGCTTACCTTATAAATATAGTCATAGAGAATGGTTTCAATGCCAATTCTTGTCCCTTTTAAGCGAATATCATTAGGGGTTAGAAAGTTAAAATAGTCTTCGAGTTGCATCATGGAATTTACTCAAGCTGTACTGAATCTAAAAAATAAGCTTGCCTAACTTCTCATACAGAATGCACCATTTGCGCTTCCATCTGGTGCATTATTCCCCGTTTCCTATTCCCCCTATTTAGAGTAAATTTTCCCTGTGTTGAATTGCTAATTTATGGGCGGGAAACCCCTCGTACTCGGCTAAAGTTTTCGTGGTTTCTTTTAACTTTTCAAAGCCTTCGGAGGTGACATAAGCCAAAGTGGAGCGCTTGAGAAAATCATAAACCGAAACCGCCGAATAGGAACGGGCAAAACTTCCCGTCGGCAGCACAGCATTTACCCCGATGGCGTAGGTAGCCATAGAGGAAGGAGTATGATTTCCCAGGAGAATTTCCCCAGCATTTTTAATCTTGCCCAGAATGGCAAAAGGATTACTAACTAAAACCTCTAGATGTTCCGGGGCGTACTCATTGACAAAATCGAGGGATTGCTGCAAACTATCGGTTAAAATTATGCCCCCATAGGCGGCTAAACCCGCCTCACAAAATTCCCGTCGCCAATCCGGGAGTTTTTGCAGGTATTCCTGTGCATATTCACTAGCAGCGATCGCTAAATCTTCACAGTGGGTGACTAATAAAGCCGCCGAATCCGCCCCGTGTTCCGCTTCAATTAATAAATCCAAGGCCGCTAAACGGGCATCGGTGGACTCATCGGCCAAAACTATCGACTCACTTGGACCGGCCGGTAAACCCACATCCACAGTGCCGAACAGTAACCGTTTAGCCGCCGCCCCATAGACGCTGCACGGACCGGTAATTTTGTCAACCCTTTTGATATTTTTTGTTCCCAAAGCTAAAGCAGCGATCGCTTGTACGCCACCTAACTTATAAATTTCCTTGACTCCAGCCATCTGCGCCGCCACCAGAGAAACGGGTTCCACGTTGCCCTGTTTATCGGGGGGAGTGCAAACGACAACTCTTTCCACTCCTGCCACCATTGCCGGGATGGCTAACATTAACATCATCGAGGGAAAAGCACCGCGGCCCCGGGGAACGTATAAACCCACATTGGGGATAGGAGAGATTTTTTCGCCGGCAAAGACACCGGTTTCAATTTCTGCCAGTAGTGTTTCTTCCGGCATTTGGCGACGATGTACCTCTTGAATATTCCGGAAAGCCTGTTCAATGGCGGTTTTTACTTCCGGTTCAATTAACTGAAAAGCCCGCTCAAATTCTGCCTCGCTGACTTTGATATTTTCTACCGTCGCCCCCTCGTAGTCAAAACGCCGCACATAGTCCACAACGCCGGCATCCCCCCGCTCGCGGATGGTTTCTATCACCGTTTGAGCGACTTTTAGGGCGTTATCAATATCTAACTCGGCTCTTTTCTGAAGTTTTGCCCGTTCCTCGCCACTTAATTGCGAAAGTTTTAATATTCTAACCACTATTGCTGCTCCTACTGCCCCCCGTCCTCTCAAGAATAACAGGGAATCTGAATCTTTATTTTTATTGTAACCTTTGGGGGAGTGCCGGCTTTTCAGTGATCAGTAAACAGTAACCAGTAATCAGTGAACTGAAAACTCACATCTGATAACTGATAACAAAAGCCGAATCTAAAACCTAATTTGTTAAGCTAAAAGCTTTATTGCCAGATTCTTTCTCTTGCCTCTTGCCTGTTGCCTCCTGCCTCCTTGGGTATAATGCAGATTATGTTTAGGCTCTCTTGCTGTTCTGTAAATGCGATCGCTCTTGGTTTATTATGGGGGGCGAGTGGTGCCGTGTGGGCAGAAACGGATTTAGACCTAGATCCGAAAATTCGACAAGAAAGCCCGGTTTTAGAGCGTTGGTTAGAAAAAATACCCGATATCGCCGAAGAGATTCGCCGCGATCCTAGTTTTCGCACTCGTATCCGTTTAGGATATGCAGAGTTTCCTTCTAGGGATAATTCCAGTGCCGTGATTTTGGGGGTAGAAGATGTGTTTTTCGGTCAAACCAGTTTAACCCTAAGCGGCGATTATCAGACGGCTTTTAACGGCAAAAGGACGGCAATAGGGGCAAATTTACAATACTATTTCCTCCCTTTGGGTGATTATGTCAATCTAGCTCCCATGGTGGGCTATCGTTACATTCAAACGGGAAATTACAGCACCGATGGGCTTAACTTAGGATTAAAGCTCAAATTAGCCCTTTCTCGCACGGGGGCGGCAGATATCACCGTCAGTCAGAGTTTTATCTCCCCCGGTGGTGATAACGAGGTGGGATTAACTACTCTTTCGGTTGGTTATGCGATTACCTCTAATTTACGTTTAGCCGCCGATATTCAAGCCCAAAATTCCCGCGCTCGTAAAGATAGCTCCGTAGGAATTTTACTGGAATGGCTGCCCTAATTAGGGTTGGCGGCAAAAGGTTTTTCGTGGGGACAGGGTGTGGGGTGTGAGGTGTAGGGTGTGGGGTGTGGGGTGTGGGGTGTGGGGTGTGGGGTTTTACCGATAAAAACTCACACCTGATAACTGAATCACTGATAACTGATCACTGATAACTGATTAGGTACTAAAGTATTTAGCGGTGGGGTGATAGGTGATAATGGCGGTGGTGGATTGTTCTGGGTACAATTGTTCGCTTTCGTCCATATACATCCCAATGCGATCGCATCCTAACAGATCCAGTTGCTTGTATTGATCCTGAATATTGGGACAAGCGGGATAGCCGAAACTATAGCGAGAACCCTGGTAACGCTGTTGCAGTATATCGCGGATATTATCGGGATCGAACTCGGCGAAACCTAACTCGCGACGGATGCGGGTGTGAGTCCATTCGGCCATGGCTTCGGCGGTTTGGACAGCCATGCCGTGATAATAGAGGTATTCGGTATATTCGTTGGCATCAAAGAGAGATTTAGCGTATTCTGTGGCGATTTCCCCCACTGTCACCGCTTGCATCGGGAAAACATCGATAATACCGGATTCCTGCGGGGCGAAAAAGTCAGCAATACAGAGACGACGACCGGATTTCTGGCGAGGAAACTCAAAAATGGCGATCGGTTGCAGATTTTCGGGGTTTTCGCCTGCTTGTATCGATTCGGGATCGTAAATTAACAGGGAATTACCGGACGACTGACAGGGAAAATAACCATAAATTAATGTGGGGTTTAGTAAATTTTCCTTGACAATTTTCTCTTTCCATGCTGTCAGAATTGGATGAACTTTTTCCTGTAAAAACTGGTCGTATTCTTGCTTTGATTGGCTTTTGGGTTTGCGAAATTGCCATTGACCGACAAATAAAGCTTGTAGGTCCAAATACCAGAAAACCTCCTCGATGGGAATTTCTGCGGCTGTTAATATTTTAGTACCCCAGAAGGGCGGTGTTGGTCGGGGAATATCAACTGCCACCGCTTCCGAACGACGGGTATCAATAACTAATTCTTTGTCTAGGGTTCCATCGGTAAAAATAGTATCGGGATTAACCTCTAATTCTTCTGCAACAACCGGGGTTTTTTCTGCCTCGGCAAACTCCGCTAAAAAGCCTTTACTATCATCCCATTGACCCCCAGCTTTAGCGGGCATTAATTTATCCATAAAATGCAGGTCAGAGAAGGCATCCTTACCATAGATAACCTGTCCCTTGTAGGTTTTTTGACAGTCATCATGGACAAATTTGGGAGTTAAAGCTGCCCCGCCAAGGATAACGGGAACGGTGATTCCTTTTTCGTTAAAAACCTCCAGATTTTCCTTCATAAAAGCCGTTGATTTCACCAATAAACCGCTCATAGCGATACAATCGGCTTGATGTTCTTTGTAGGCTTCGATGATATTTTCTACGGGTTGTTTAATGCCCAAATTAATCACCTTATAGCCGTTATTTGTCAAGATAATATCAACTAAATTTTTACCAATATCGTGAACATCCCCTTTAACTGTTGCGATAATAAAAGTCCCTTTGGCATTATTATCCCCCTCTTTTTTCTCCATAAAGGGTTCTAAAAAGGCAACGGCCGCTTTCATAGTTTGGGCAGATTGGAGAACAAAAGGTAACTGCATTTGCCCCGAACCAAATAATTCACCCACTACCTTCATCCCATCCAGGAGGAAAATATTAATAATATCTAGGGGTGGATAGTCCTGTAAAGCTTGCTTTAAAGCCTCTTCCAGTCCCAATCTTTCCCCATCAATAATATGCTGTTTTAAGCGTTCCTCCACGGGTAAATTAGCATTACTAGAGGGGTCTTTTTTAGTAGTTTTCCCCGCAAATAATTCGGTTAATTTGGTCAGGGGATCATAAACACAGATATCGCCATCAAAACGACGATTATCATAGATTAAATCCCGACAAACTTGCTGATATTCTGGTTCAATTTTTGCCAGAGGAAGAATTTTATTAGCGCTGACGATTGCGCCATCCATACCCACCTGCATCGCTTCGTGGAGGAAGACAGAATTTAATACCTGACGCGCTGCTGGATTCAACCCAAAAGAGATATTAGACACACCTAAAAGAATGTGACATTCGGGCAGTTCTTGGCGAATTCGACGCATTGCTTCGATAGTAGCCTTGCCATTTTCTCGGTCTTCTTCGATACCGGTAGAAATCGGTAAAGCTAGAGGATCAAAAAAGATTTCGTAGGGATTAATTCCGTATTCTATCGCTGCATAATAGGCCCGTTTAGCTATCTGGAATTTTTTCTCGGCCGTGCGGCCCATTCCTTCTTCATCAATGGTTCCAATTACTACCCCTGCGCCGTATTTTTTCGCTAAATCCAAGACTTGATAAAAACGCGGTTCCCCGTCTTCGTAGTTAGTAGAGTTGAGGATACATTTACCCCCCGCTACTTTTAACCCCGCTTCCATTTTTTCCCATTCGGTGGAATCTAACATTAAAGGCAGGGTGACATTATTAACTAAACGAGAGGCTAATTGGTGCATATCGCGCACCCCATCCCGGCCCACATAATCGACGTTGACATCGAGAATATGCGCTCCTTCTTTTACCTGCGCTTTCGCCATCGATACTAAACTATCCCAGTCTTCAACATTGAGCAGTTCCCGACATTTTTTAGAACCACTGGCGTTTAATTTTTCCCCGACAATCAGGAAAGAATTATCTTGAATATAGGGTTGGGTACTGTAGATAGAAGCGGCGGAGGGTTCATAATGATAATGACGAGATTTCGGAGTTAAACCCTGACTTAGTTCCGCTAAAGCTTGGATATGGTCGGGACGAGTACCACAACAACCGCCGATAATTTGTACTCCCAAATCTTCGATAAAGTGCATTAAAGCCATTTTTAATTCTACGGGAGTGAGGCGATAATGCGCTTGACCGCCGACATTTTCCGGTAAACCAGCGTTAGGAATACAAGAAACAATAAAAGGGGAATTTTCCGAGAGATATTTAATATGGGGTTTCATTAAATCGGGACCGGTGGCGCAGTTAAGTCCCAAAATATCGATTTTATAGGGTTGTAAAATAGAGACAACGGCGTTAATTTCCGTTCCTACTAACATCGTTCCCATGGTTTCCATCGTCACCGAAACCATCAGGGGCAATCGTTGACCTTTTTTCTGAAATACTTCTTCAATAGCATTTAAAGCCGCTTTAATTTGCAGGACATCCTGACAGGTTTCTACTAATAATAAATCTGCCCCGCCATCGTACAGACCCTCTACCTGTTCCACATAGGCATTTTTGAGGGTATCAAAGTCAATATGACCCAAAGTGGGCAGTTTTGTCCCCGGCCCCATGGAACCCGCCACAAAACGGGGTTTTTCGGGGGTAGAGTATTTATTCGCGCAAGCCTTGGCCAGTTCGGCGGCGCTTTTGTTGAGATAATAGGCTTGGTCGGCTAAATCGTACTCGGCTAAAACTATCGAGGTTCCCCCGAAGGTGTCGGTTTCAATCACATCCGCACCCACGGCTAAAAAGGCTTCGTGGACTTTGGCTACAGCGCTAGGTTTAGTATGGACAAGATACTCGTTACAACCTTCGTATTCTGCCCCACCAAAGTCCTCGGCCGTCAGATTTTGGCTTTGTAGGGAAGTTCCCATCGCCCCATCAAAGACGAGGACGGGATGCTTGGGACCGTTGAGGTAGTCAAGAAAGGGGCTATTCATAGAGAGATTTACTGCTATAGCATTTTGAAAGTTTATTGTAATACAGTTACTAGAAATCTGCTATGGTCGGCATTTCAGTGATCAGTTATCAGTGATCAGATTTGAGTTTTCAGTCGAGAAAGCCAATCAATCTAATTTTGTAGCACTAGACGGGCTAAACCAACTCCGGGATAATAATTACCGAGAATTTGTTGATAATCTAGGCCTTTTTCCGCTAATTTATAAGCTCCAGTTTGACTCATACCGCGACCACCGTGGGCCCAAGCGACAATTTCATCGGTGGCGGCATAAAGAGACTCGACCACACCCCCTTTATAGCTGAGAATCTGCCCGGCAGTGGCATTAACCGCTTGGTGAGTCGATTGATACTCCGAGCGAATGCCTTTATATACCTGCCAGCGTTGGGTATTGCCCAGATGAAACCAAGCATTAGCGGGGCGGATCATGTGTACTAGGGCATAGGAACGAGCGGCGATCGCCTGTGCCTTTAAAGCGTGCATTGGTGCGGTGGAGTGCATTTCACTACCCACTACACTATAGAGATAGGCCTCTAAATTAACATGATTAACCACTAACAAGCGATCGCCTTGGGCGACAAGGAGGATTTTGCCCCGATACCAACTATCATCCACATAAACTAAACCATCGGCACTGGTGGGCTGCACAAAAATCACCTCTGGCAGCGATAAATCGCCCATTTTTAAGCCATTGGCACTGGCAATGACTGGTAAACCCTCGTTAGTGGCAATCGTTTTTAAACCACGACCTTGGCGATCGGTGATCACCGCAGGTCCGTTAACTCCAATCAAAACACTGGCCACATCCCTTTTAATCGCCACGCGAATTTCTAGGACCGGCGGCGTATAATTAGCGGGAACCAATAAGGGTTGTCTAGTTACCGGTTTGGCTGCGGCAGCGGGGGAAGTATTAGGGGCAGTATTAGGGGAAGTTTGAACCGATGGTGCTAATTTTTTCGGTGCTAAGGGGGAAGATTGGGGAGAGGGTGCTGATTTTGGAATCGCAGAAGATTGGGGAGAGGGGAATAGTTTCGGCGATGGTGCGGTTAAGGGTGCGATCGGAGATGGGATAATAGGAGCAGGGGAGGCAGCAGTCTCTAGATTTGCCTGCGGTTGCGGGGTTTCTGGTTTTTCCTTGGCTAAATAAGTTAAGAGAATTGGCGTAAAAGTAGCGATCGACAACAAAGGAACGGCACAATGACGCAGCAGGGAAAAATAGGTACTAGCAGCAAATTTCACTTTAATCACACCATCTTTAATTTTCTTATCTAACTTTACCATTCCCCTCTCAGGCCGGGCAATTCTAGACAAAAACTCTCGTATTCTTGAGCTTGTTAGGACAAATAAGGCTGAAATAGTCAAGAAAAGCCGAAAAAATTCTTAACCACCCATCCTTAGATTAGCTGAATCTCCTCTAATCCAGGCTCTTCTAGGTTCTGTGTGATCAGCTTAACTTACCATAGAAGCGATCGATCTTTGTGTCCTTTGTGTCTCTGTGGTTCATTCCACCCCCTCGCTAGACTGACAGAGATGTTTAAGGATTTTGAGAACCTCGTATAAATCCCCCGGATTTCTCATGGCAAATAAACGAGAGGTTCCGTATAAAGGTTTACCGTCCCATAATAATTTAACAAATAAAAACTCGGAACCATTGGTCAACATTCCATAATTAGGACGGTTGGGATGAGGATTGACCATTAAATAAGCTAATAATTGCGGTAAACCTACTTCAACGGAATAAATAACCCGTTTTGATTCAATAATCATTACCCATAATTGTTCTTTTAGAATTAAAGTATCTAACCTTCCTTTAATTATTAAATCTTGCTCTTCTGTAATAATTTCAACGGACTCTTCTGCTTTAATCTGAAAGGGAAATAGATAAAAGTTACCAATAAATAATAATGGATCTAAAACCGTCATCCTCACCGAAGTTTCTAAAAAGGGAGGATAATTCAATAAGTTAAAATAACCTGTTTTGATTTTATCTAACAATTCTTTTTCTTGGTCAGAGATTGCTTCTAGGTCTTGCTGCCATTCCCCAAAAAAATGCTCATCTTCTATAAACTCTAGTTGAAAATGATTAATTAAATCTCTGAGAGTGACTTCTTTTGCTTGTAAAAATTGAACCATATTTACCTCCTTAATTAAGATTTATGTTAATGGTAATTTGCTATTTTTAATTGAATTTACCTAAATTTTTAACCCAGCAAAATATCCGTTACTGACGGGGTTAACTGCTCTAAATCAGAGAGAACAGTTAAGGATATGGTCTTGTTTTGTTTACCTGCACATCGCTTCGGTTAGCATCGTTCAGGTTTTTATCAGCTGCTTTCCCTCTTCCTACATCATCCAGATTAGCCATCGTCTTCTCCTTAATTTAGAGTACATGAAAGGTTCACTTTGCTATGATTTATCCAAGAGATTTATTGAGATGTAAGTAGTTAGGTGTTAAAAACTTTATTCCCCCCTTATTTCCCAGGGAAGGAGGGTTAGGTCATTCGGGCGATTTTTAATGTTGGCAAGGTCATATTCTGGTTTCATGGTTTTATTATCGATAATGTTTACTTTCGTTTTTATCCGTAAAAGTCCTCATTTAGAATCTGTTCAGGTGTGAAAGGACAAGCGAGGGGATACTCACTTTCTTGGGGAATACGAATACCAAATTGAGCGCGTTTACCCTGTTTGATGGCGACTTTACGAGCGCTGGAATAGGCTTGTGTGATGGAGATTAAGAGATAAGATTTAAGAGAGGGAATCTTAAGTAAATCATCTTGAACGCGCTGACGATGCTCATCTACTGAGTTATACCAACTTGCTTTCATTGTCTCAGGAGCATCATGCTGTATCTTTAATTTGAGTAAGTGAATCAACAGGACCATTAAGTTGCTCTCTAAGGCGCGTTTCTCTGACTTACCCAAATCTTTTAACTCCTCAATTAAGTTTTCTATATCCAGTTGTTCAAACTGTCGATTCTGTAATTGATGAATAGTTTGCTCAATCCACAACTGAAGATCTTGTTCGTAAAGTGTTGTGGGATTTTCTTGAATGTCCGATTGTTTTAATAAGGTCATTTGGATTTCATTAAGTTAACGGTAAATGTACAATTCGGTCTTCATATTCATTGTCAAAAGAACCTTTGGCAATTACAATTAATTCTAACAAGTTATCACCAATACTTAAATCTTGATTGAGAATAAAAATTCCAGGAATGTGACGGTTTTGGTTGAAGTGTTCTCTTAAATGTACTGGCATAGAAGCACGATTATTTGTCACTAAAATAAATCCCATTACCTCACACCAAATCAAGATTTCTGGATCTAATGTACCTAATTTTGGTGTATCTGGTTCACCAACTACTCGAATAATGATTTCTGGTTCTCGGCGACGCAATTGTTGAGGATACACCGAATTAACATTTTCATCAATTAAATATTTCAGTGTCATTAGCTTTCTGCTTGGCTGTTATTTCAGCTTTCAATTTTCTCAGTCGTTCAACCACAGGCGGAGGATTTTTTCGCTGTTCTTCTCGCATTTTTCGCCCCCATTCTAGCCAGTCGGCGATGTATTGGCTCACTTTTTCTTTATCATGAAGATAATAAAGAATCGTCGCATATACCTGTTCGAGGGTTAAAGATGGATAAGTATTAGCAATTTCTTCGGGAGTTTTGGCTTGGTAAATGAAATCGTGTAAAATGGTTTCAATACCGACGCGGGTTCCTTTTAGCCGAATATCGTTAGGAGCAAGAAAATTAAAATAGTCTTCGAGTTGCATGATTTATACCAATTGAAGATTCAAACTTAACTTTATTCTTTAAGTAACATTGTTATCTTAATTATACTTGATCGTTGCCGAATAGTGCGATCGCATTGGATTCTTAATTATTGACCTCTCCCCTGAACCCTATCCTACAAGGAAAGGGGAGAGAATTTAGCGAAGAGAGTGCAACTACAAACTGGGTTTGTTGTCAAGGCTCTAGCCCGAACAAGTTTAACCTGTTTTCTTTAGATAGTGAGAAGCTAAATGGACATAACCCTATTGCCCAAATTGGGTAACTTATCTAGAATAAGTATATGAAGAGAGGAGGAGACGTGATGGAGTATCAGAATTTTTCGCTCATTAAAGAAGATATTCAGGCTGATGCTTGGGGACGGATTAGCCTTGGGACTGAATGTAGCAACCGTCACTATCGAATACTGATGAATGCAAGCGGGGAACTTCTTTTGGTTCCCATGGTGGCGATTCCAGAGGGAGAACTATGGGCTTTTCAGAATCCTAGTGTCCGCGAGTCGCTCAAACGGGGACTCGCAGAAGCCCGCACGGGAGATTTCGCTGAAGAACCCGTCGATTTAGACGCTATGCTTGAGTTTGCTGAATCTATTCCTGAAGAAGTCGAGGAGTAATTGAATTTCTCTTTACGACAGACACAGGAAGCTCGAAATACTCTATCTGAATTGCGAGCAGAAGCGGAACAGGCTCAAAAGACTCGCCTGGCTCAAGGTAGGACAAAAGCATCGAAACAAGAGGGTCTCTACAAACAGGTAACAAAAGCCCTCAAGCTCCTCAGTACAAACCCAAGACATCCGGGACTAAAAACCCACGAATTTAATTCCCTCGATAACCCTTATGATGCAACACAGAAGGTTTTTGAAGCCTACGCCCAACAGAATACACCGGGAGCCTATCGAATTTTCTGGTGCTATGGACCTCATTCGGGGGAAATCACCATTCTCGCTATTACACCTCATCCGTAGATCACAACATTGTAGGGGCGAAGCATTCGGGCAATAACCTATCGCTGAAACCGTAGATTTCCTATCCGAATGCTTCGCCCTTACTTTTTCAGCAAGCCCGAAATAGTTAGCGCTGAAGCGCAACAACAAGCCAGGTTCGTGAGGGAGTGAGGGAGGATCATCACCCCATCACCCCCCCCATCACCCCATCACCCTCTCTTTTTAAAGCCGGATTTAGTATTAGGGGGGAGTTAGACCAAACCCCGCACCTCCTCAACCCCAACCCCCAAAATATCAGCCGCAGCAACAAAAATCTCCTCATCTTGCGTTTGCTGATAAAGAGCAACAAGACGAGGCAAAGAATAGGTTTGTATGGTGTAACTATCTTTAAATTCTGCCCAAATTTGTAAGGGTTGGAGGTATTAACTTTTGGCTTGGCTCTATTCAGGTTCTTATTGCGCTACGCTTCCGAAGGCGTGCAGGGGGTTGTTTTGCGCGTAGCGATCCCGATATTCATTGAAGATCTCAATTGCTTGCTGGTACTAGCTTAGGGCTTGCTCCAATTCCCTAACTTGTTGCGCTACGATTCCCAACCCGTGCAGGGGGTTGGCTTGCCCGTAGCGATCCCCATATTCAATCTTGATCTCAATAGCTTGCTGGTAGTAGCTTCGGGCTTGC
>NZ_JBHFLL010000270.1:0-2561 GCF_041928595.1 Microcystis sp. BLCC-F209 | reverse complement strand
TCAATCCTTATCTGGCAAGAGATTTAATTGATTAGTTCTCTCTAGAGCGAAAACAGTTGACAAAAATAGCAGCAATGTCTGTCTCTATAAGGGTTTCATTCCTTATAATCCCGTCCATTGCATAACAAAAACCGAAGAGCCAGAATTGTTAGCTCAACTTAGGTAAGCAGTTCTCAAATCCAACAAATTCAATAAGGAGAGCATCATGAGCTTAAAAGATAGAGCCGAGGCAACCGCCAAAAATATCGAAGGTAAAGTTCAAGAAGCAGTAGGAGATCTGACTGGCGATCCCAAAGCTCAAGCAGAGGGCAAGGAAAAACAGGCAGAGGCAAAAGTTCGTCACACTATCGAAGATGTGAAAGATGAAGTCAAAAAAATTATTGATTAGTAGGTCGTTTGTCACAGCAACCGCCATTCAGACAAATGATTGAAACCAGGCTTTCATCGGAACTCTTCCTCAAAAAATGGTTTCTTTCGAGACAGGTGAAACACTAGGACAAGATGGCGTAAATAAACCCAATATTACCAGATATCTAGCTTCTCAAAGAAGTCGAAGATCTCTCCCTCGGTAAACTTACACCGTCAAAGACTAGAAAAATCTTTCTCGAAAGGGTCTAGACAGTAGTTGTTCATCATCCATGTATCATCGATTCATCAAATTCTTTTTGGGAGTTAAAATGATGTCACTTCAACAGATTCGTCGCTTTTTTGTCACCATTATTTTAACTATAATGCTGGCAATTACTATAGCTTTTGATTTTGGAACTACAAATAGTTGGGCTGCAACTTTACCCACCCAATCGCAGACTCAAATCGCAAGCATGAATCGAGCCAAGGCAGTTACGAAAAATATTGAAGGCAAAGCTCAAGAAGCGATTGGCAACATGACAGGCGATCCCAAAGATCAGATGATGGGAAAAGCCAAGCAAGTCGAAAGTCAGGCTCGTAACGCAGCAGAAGATATAAAAGACCAGATGAAGTTAAAAGGGCGGGCAAAAGCAGTCACAAAGAACATTGAAGGCAAAGCTCAAGAAGCGATAGGTAAAGCTACTGGCAACCGCCAAGATCAAGTTGCTGGAAAAGCTAAACAAGTCGAAAGCCAAGTTCGCAATGCAGTAGAAGAGGTGAAAGATACGGTTCAAGATATACTCAATTAAGGATCGATGACTGAATTTTCATTACTTTTCTCTAAATCAAGGAGGGAAATATGTTCGATCTCGTTTGGACTGCCGTTGTTATACTTTTCATCCTCTGGTTGTTAGGATTCTCCATTAACATTGGCGGCGGCTTAATCCACCTGCTTTTGGTTTTGGTGCTGATTGGCGTTGTCTACAACTTGTTCATGAGGCGACGGTAATTGTTCATTCTCGAACACAGAAAGGGTCAAAAAATCGGGAAAAAGCAAGAATCAAAGTAGCTAAGATTCAGGCTCGAATCACCGATAGCAGAAAAGACCATTTACATAAGCTAACCACTCAATTAGTTCGTGAAAACTAAACGATTGTAGTTGAGAATTTAGCGGTAAAAAACTGGGTAAAAAACCTCAAGGTAAGCGCATCTTAACAATCCTTGACAAAATGAACTTTATGTGAGTTGCTTGCCCACGATTCAGGCATATTTGAGGAGAATTTGCCATCTCAATTGTTAAGCAAAAATCGACCCATTTGGTCGATTTCGTAACTATTCTGATTGAGTGGTATCACTTGAAATGCCCACGCGGATGACAAAATTGGCCAATTGTCAATAGCGTTTGAGATGCTCTCACCCTGTAAAAAACCCGAAACTAGCTCAAGCTATATCAGATGTTAGTTGGGGAGAAATCACTGGACAATTAGCCTATAAATGCCGTTGGTATGGGAGAAACTATCGGGAAATAGATATAGCATTTCTGATTCACAAGAGGTACATTCCCGAGCCTGAACAGCTTAATCAGCAAAGGTTTAACTGTGCCGCACAGATGCGAGAAACGCTATAGATGGTTTCCTAGTTCAAAACGGTGCAATAATTGTGGGCATATCGTTGAGAAAATGCCGTTAAGTGTCCGAGAATGGGAGTGTCCTGAATGTGGAACTTGCCATGACAGGGATGTTAACGCCAGTAAAAACATTTTGGCCGCAGGGCTTGCGGTATCAGTCTGGGTCGCGAGTGTCAGACCCGAACAGAGTGAGTCTGTGAAGGCAACTGCTAAGAAGCAGAAACCTAGATCGTGAGGTCTAGGAATCACCGTCCCTTTTAGGGCGGTGAGGATGTCAATCCCACCCCCTAAATCCCCCTTAAGGGGTAATTCTATCGTCTCCCCTGAAAGGGGAGATAAGAGAGGAGTGGGGACTGAGGGAGGTGGGGGCTGGTTTGCTCAACCGAACGGTATTGGGTAGGGGAGGTGTGAACGATCATAATTTAATTTTATGTTGTTGTGCTGTTTATACTTTAGACGTTCATAATCTGAGATTTATTAAACTTCTGAAATCGTAGAGTCAGCAAGGAATCCAGTTCTTTTTTATGTTTCAGATGGGCATCATTCAGACATTCATAAATAGCTGAAGAAAAGTCAGAAAAGTTCT
>NZ_JBHFLL010000027.1:0-42747 GCF_041928595.1 Microcystis sp. BLCC-F209 | reverse complement strand
AGTCGCTGCCGAGGGTAGCAGTACCAGCCAAGGTGTAGTTAACCGTTAAGGCACTGGAGAGGTCGCCGGTGCGGGTGAGGGTAAAGACATTGCTCGCTGAACCGGCTTCTTTACCATCGGTGGTTTTGGCGATCGAGATTGATTTCGTCGCTGCTGCCGTGTCAATGAGCAGTGACCAACCACCAGCAATAGTTCCCCCATCTGGAGACTCATCATCCACAACGTAGAGGCTCCAGGTTCCATTGGGGTTGGTGTTGTTAAAGACCGAGAAATCCGTACCGTAGGGGCCAGCGGGAGCGGGCGAGTTAAAGATATCAGTGGTTTCAAAGTCTGTGGCCTTATAACTGCCACTGGTAATTAGCCCTGAATCAGGCAAGAAGGAGGTTGCCGTCGGCTCAAAGGTGAGAGTGACATTACTAACACCATCTGAGCCACCCACATCAGACATTAATAAGGCTTTGGCTCCCGTCGGACCGACCAGTAATACATCAATATCATCGGGCCAAGTATGGCTCAGGTTTGTCAGCGTTACTTTCAGGCTATTAATATTACCGCTTAAGCCTGAAACATTAATAGTGGAAGGATAGGGGCTACTCGTACCACCATCAGGAATAGTAATCGGGTTAGGGTTACTAAAAATCGGTAGGGTTTCTTCAGAAACAATCGTTCCTGTGGCTGTTCCGGGTGAACCGCCAATATAACCAGTTCCACTATTAACCGCGAGAGCCACTGTTTCGTCAGCGATTTCGGCAATGGTGTCAGCAATCGGAGCAACCTCGACCGTTGCCGTTGTCGCACCGGCGGCAAAAGTGACGGTTCCCAATTTTGTCGTCGGGTCGAAGGTGACACCACTACCTGTTAATACGTTGTAATCGGCTGGGTCGCTTCCCACCGGGACGGCGTTGGCTATGCCACTCGCCCCGAAGTTAACGGTCAGGGGAGAACTCAGGTTTAAGTTAGTGCGAGTAAAGGTATAAACTAAGTTAGTCGTACCGTCTTCCTGCACACTGGCCGGACTGACGCTGACGGTTACAGAAGGTAAGTTAGCCGCCGCCAAAGCGTTAAACACATTGAGCCGCTTACCAGAAACCGTTTTACCGGCTAGAGCGGCAATAGAATCCCCCGTGTTCATTAAGGTGTTTTTCACCTGTTGGGCTGTCCAGGTAGGATTTTGTGACCACAACAAAGCCGCCGCCCCAGTTACATGGGGACTGGCCATGGATGTCCCTGAATAGGTGGCATAGGTATTGTTGGGAGTGGTACTGTAAATCGCTGAACCAGGTGCGCCTAAATCTACGCTGGTTAAACCATAGTTGGAAAACGACGAGAGGGAATCGGTGCGGGTGGTGGAAGCAACGGAAATAATATTATCTAAGTTGTAGCTGGCAGGATAGGAGGGGCTTGTGTCAGTGTTTTGTGCACTATTACCAGCCGACGCAATAAATAAAGCCCCCGCCTGACCCGCCGCATTAATCGCATCGTAGAGCGCTTGACTATAACCGCCACCTCCCCAAGAGTTATTGGTGAGCTTAACTCCTTTGTCCGTCGCATAGTTAATTGCCTTAATGGCATTGGAGGTAGAGCCTGACCCCGTATCATCAAGGAACTTCAGCGGCATGATTTTGGCATTCCAGGCCACCCCCGTCACACCGACCCCATTGTTACCTTTGCCAGCAATGGTTCCCGAAACATGGGTTCCGTGACCATGAACATCACTGGGGTCATTGTCGTTATAGGCAAAGTCCCAACCGCGAATGTCATCAATGTAGCCATTGCCATCGTTGTCAATGCCGTCTCCCGCAATTTCCCCTGGGTTTGTCCAGATATTGCCAACTAGGTCTTGGTGATTGTAGTCAACCCCCGTATCGATAACCCCAATCACTAGATTAGGATCGCCGGTTTGAATATCCCAAGCTTCAGGGGCATCAATATCGGCATCGGCAGTACCGCCACTTTGTCCAGTGTTATGCAATCCCCAAAGTTGATTAAAACTGGGGTCATTGGGGAATGTCGCCTGGGGACTAATTGTGCCTTTTGTCACAATATAGTCGGGTTCAATGTATTCAAAAATCGGATTGGAGCCATGTTGTGCCAGAATCTTCTCCACAGAGAGCGACCCGGATAATTTCCAAATCTCTGCCCCCGTTAGTTTAATCTTCTGGGTTTTAACAGCACCAAAGAGGGAGTGAAACTGAGCAGCTTGGGCGGTGGCGATCCCTTGTTTAAACTTGACAATGAGTTGATTGGGAGCATGGGGGGCAATAGTGCTAGTTGCTGCAGGTTTTAGCTCTGAGGTGACGGGGGCAGCGGTGGGTAGAGAAGTAAGACCCACCGCTGGACTGGTGCTGACGGGGGCAGCGGTGGGTAGAGAAGTAAGACCCACCGCTGGACTGGTGGAATAACCAGAAGAGTTAATACTAAGAGAAGCGGGAAACAATGGGGAACTCTTAGCAGCAGGGGAGACTGAAACACTTGGGGGAACCGTAGGAGCCTCAGAGGATGATGTAGATGGGGAGGGGTTAGAGTTCAAGACTCCTAAGAGAGGGGGAGGAGTTGCGCTCGATACACTTAAATCGCCGGAACCTGTTACATCAAAGGTGATTGGGAAGGATTGCTCGAAATTCAAAGAGTCTTCTAGAGATGGCATATATGTACTAAATGAATGAGAACTGACTTCTAATAAGAAATTACTTCTGTTGTCTTCATCACCAGGCACACCCTATTTTCCCAAAATCAATCGGTCAATCACTTGAGGGTGTTCAATTCTTCCTGTTTATGGTTAGGCAAAAGACAAGCCTGCTCTTTGTTACTGATTATGCTAAATTAACATACAAGATGCCAAGACAACCTACTTCTAACCCAAAAATTCCGAAAGTTTCTAAAGCCATAGCCTCTTCGTTTTATTAGTTTAAGTTTATTGTTGATTCCCTCGACTAATCCATTCGTTGTCCTTGGCTGGAAATAACTGCGGTTTGATTGCTTGCTGTCACTAACAGAAGAAACCTTCCCTTTAGATGTAGTGGCTTTTACCTCAATCTGCTTAACCCGAACCGTGGCTAAATTAATCTTTGTTTCCTAAGTTCCCTGGAAAGATTAAGGTAAAAATTAGACATATCCGCCCTTAGATTGGCTGATCATGGCTATTTACCAACGATTCGGGGCTATCCTCAGCAATCCAAGCTCTGACTAACTCGTAGCAGAGACCGAGCAGAACCGGTCCGAGGAATAAACCGATAATCCCGTAGGCGATCACTCCCCCGAACACCCCTAACAGAATCACCACCATGGGAATGGGCAGACCGCGCCCCATTAAGATCGGCTTGAGAAAATTATCCACCAAGGTGGCGGGAATCATCCAGAGGGTAAATAATAGGGCGATGGAATGGGGTAGTGTTACCCAAGCGTGAATGAGCGCCCCCAAGACAATCAAACCGGGGCCAATTTGGAGAATACCCAAAATTAGGGTGAGGAGAGTTAATAAACCGGCCGCAGGCGTTCCCACCGTCACTAAACCGATGCCGATCAAAAGACTCTGGATAATAGCAACACCAATAATACCGCGGCTAACATTGCGGACGGTGGAGGCGGTCAGACCGGCCAGCGCAATTCCTCGACCTGGGGCGATCTTTTCCGCTAATCGGTTCATCGGGCGAGTCAGATTTTTAGCCGAGAGGGTGAGGGCTGCCGCAATCAGAATCGAGGCGATAAATTTCAGCACCGTCAGACCGGTACTGGTGGCCAGAGAAAGGGAGATTTTCCCCAGTTCTTTTAATTGTGGCTCGAAGCGTTGAAGAAATTGACCCGTGTTATCGAATGCCTGCTGCCAGAGACTAGCAATCCTTTCGCCAATTAGCGGCCAGGTGGCCACATCGTCGGGGGGAGGGGGAATCACCGCCGCACCAGTATCGATATACTCGGCCAGCGTTCGCAGATTACCCGCCAGAACCGCTGCAATGCCACTCACCGGACCGATAATAATCCCTAGACAAAGTAGGGTGAGGAGAACTGCGGCTAGTTTCGCCCGGCCAGCGAGTAACTTTTTTAACCAGAGAAAGATCGGATACCAAGCGATCGCTAGAATTGCTCCCCAGAGGATCATGGTTAGGAAGGGACGCAGCAGGGTGAAACCGGCAAATAACAACAGGCCGAGAAAAAACAGCCGGATAACGAGATCGATAATTTTAGCGTCATTTTTCATCAATAGCGATCGCCTTTTGGCTAGATGAGGACATTTCTGCAATTATGGCAGTTTTTCGTTATGGGTAGTGATACTAAATCCTGTTTAGAAGGTATAGGGGAGTGGGAATTATGAATTATGAATTATGAATTATGAATTAGGGAGAGGGAAGACCACTTCGTGCGCGTTGCGGGGGGAGGTGGGGAGAGCGGAGCGGGGAGAAACAATTCATAACTTGGGAGTTAATCACACTATTAAAAACGGATTTGGTATGATTCGCTAGTAGTGGTGAGCCTTCTTGCTGATCTGGTGGGGATTGTGTAAAATGTTTCCCGATCAAAATAATTGCCCAATAAATCTTGATAACTGATTCTTTCAGGGTAAATCTCCTGAGAAATATCTTTTTTTGGTCAGTGCAATGCTTACTTCCAACCGTCTTGATCGAGTAAAATCGACTAATTTAATCTGTTAACAAGGATGCCAGCAAATTTATTAGAAGTGCGGGGAGCCACCCGTCGATTTGGGGGATTAGTCGCCGTCGATGGGGTTTCCTTTCAGGTACAAAAAAACGAGATTTTTGGCTTAATTGGACCCAATGGGGCGGGAAAAACGACTTTATTTAATCTGATCACCGGTTTAATTCCCCTATCCAGTGGTGATTTAATTTATCAAGGCGACAGTCTGGCGAATTATCGTCCTCACCAGATCGCTCAGGCAGGAATTGCCCGTACTTTCCAGAATTTGCGCTTATTTGGTGAATTATCGGCTTTAGAAAATGTAGCGATCGCTGGTCACATTCACAATAGCTCCAATCTTTGGACGGGAATTTTGGGTTTACCAGTTTCGAGAAGGGAGGAGGAAAAAACCTACAAAAGAGCGGGGGAATTATTAGATTTAGTCGGATTAACCGACCAAAGCAACCGAAAAGCCCGTAATTTAGCCTATGGTGATCAAAGACGCTTGGAAATTGCCCGCGCTTTAGCTTTGCAACCCCAGTTATTACTGCTCGATGAACCGGCAGCCGGGATGAATCCCAGCGAAAAGGGGTCATTAAGTCAGCTAATTCGACAAATACGCGATAATTTAGCTTTAACGGTCCTGTTAATCGAACATCATGTGCCTTTAGTGATGGGATTATGCGATCGCATTGCCGTGTTAGATTTCGGTAAGTTAATCGCTTTGGGAGATCCAGCCACAGTCAGGGAGAATCGCGCAGTGATTGAAGCTTATTTAGGGGATGAATAAAGATTTTAGATAAATACTCTTCAGGTTAATGGGAGATAAGTAGGTAGGCGTTAAAAATTATCAGACACCACCCTTATCAAGGGGGGACTAAGGGTAGGGTTGATTCATGAATCAACCCTACTATGAATCAACCCTAGGACTGAGGGGGGATCGAACCTAAAATCCATTTTTAATTTAATTATAACCAGCTACTTAACAATGATTATTTAATTACCAGAGATAGTCAAAAAAAGAGTTAAAGTTTCTCCCGATCAATATTTTGTCATAAGTACGGACGCACAATTATTTGTAGGATGGGTTAGCGGTAGCGTAACCCATGCTAACTCATCCAGTCGCTTAATTCCTTTAATCTTGTTAGTGCGTAACAACTCTCGACGCACCTCATAATCAGCAATTTCTGGAAGAATAACCCTAATAGCTGCTTTAATTAGCGTTTGTAGCCAACAATTACAAGCTAGACTTTCAGGCGCTCGCTTAGGATTAGTAATTAAACCGATAATTCCCGTATCTAATAAAACTACTCTATTCACCAAGTTACTCCCTTTAAGTGAGCCGGAAATAAAGGACGCTCAGATAAACGATCTTGATCGAGTGCTTCGATTAAATATTCACCGGTTTCTTGTTGTTCCTGTTCATCTTCTTCATCAATCCAAGATTGAAGTAAATTAACCAGTTTGGTCTGTTGTTCTTGTTCTAAAATAGTATCCTTGAGCAACTTTAGGACATAAGCTTCTAGAGAAAGACCTTTCTCCCTCGCTTTTTGGCTGAGATATTGTTCGATTTCCGCTGTTAAATTAAGAGTTAGTGGCATGGGCTTGACTTGAATCAATTTATCGTGTCTTTAACTATTATAACCCAAAAAAGCGATCACCCTCTATCAATATAGCGCAATCGCCCCTAATTTAAGACTTCAATTGTTGCTCGATTTGCCAGTTTTCTATTAAACACTAACTAGCAAAGTCAAATACTGGTGTTTCAATTACCCGTTTTGGTCGCTTATTTTCCCAGATAATTTCCTGCAAGCGTTCGACAGTTTCTGGTGCAAAAAAACGCTCTCCCGTTTCTACACAGACTCTAGCGGGGACATTTTCTATAATGAAAAAATTGCCATTGATTTCAAGGGTATAGGTAACTTCTTGTTCAATTAAGGTTTCTTGTCTAGAATTAGTTGACATCTGGTGTTCTCCTTGATTTAAAATCAATCCATAAATTTGGATCGGGTTCATATAGGGTAATAATTTTGAGCAAAGGGCGAGAGGGATAGCTACAATGAATGTGTAAGGCTCTATTAATTAGAGTAAATCCCAAAAGTAAACAGCTTGCACCATACTTATCAGCCGGATAATCTTCAATAATTTCGCTTTGTTCCATCGCCTCCCGTAATTCTTGAACACTGATCTGACGCAGGATACTTTGATTGACAGCGTGTTGAGAAAATTCCAATTGGTTTTGTCTAACTTTTTGACGAATTTCCTCAATCATTTCAGTGATAGCCGCCTTTAATTTGATCGTAAATATCCTTCGCTGTCATTTCGCCAAATAACTGATCTTTAATTTCTAAATAATTTAGAGGTTGGGATGCTGTTTCTCTTAGAAAGAAGGCCGCTTTAGCAATTCCCAATCTCTCTACAAGAGCTTTAACTCCCTCTTTTCTAATTTCATCAATCTCAGGAATCGTCAAATCTGTTTGAATTTTCATAGTAATTTTTCTCAATTCAAGCGTTGAAAATAATGGCGACAAACTCCACAGGAGTTTTAACAGCAAGAGTGCCACTGTATTTTTTAATCATTCGATCGTCGCAGGTAATGAAGTAGTCTGCTTCTATAGCTTCGGCACAAGCAATATGCAAAGCATCTACTCCTTTAATTTTAGCAGAGGTTTCGATTTGCTGCGATCTTGCTAAGACCTCTTCCGTAATCAGTTGAAAGTGCCTAGCTTGTTGCAGGACTAGCTCGACAAAAGTGCGGCGGTCGCTGTAAGGATTTCGCTGGGTTTCATATAAGTAGTCGTGCAAAATTAATTTCCTAGTGAAGATAGGCAAGAGGCAAGAGACAAGAGGCAAGAGGTGGTTAGATATGTGTAATTAATTTTGCTTAGGTACTTACTAGCACATCAGAAGAGACAATTTCTATTGTTTCATTCTCCACCAGCAGGAAAATTAATTGCATCGAGATTGACTCCAAATAGATTCTGGCTTGAGTCTGATCGTCAAAGATTCGGTTGAGAACACTCGTATCAAGATAGACTTTCAATTTTACTTTAGTCATTCACACTTCTACTATAGACCTCTTGCATAAATCCGAAAACAAACGATAGAAACAATAATGGGAGGGACTTTCAGTTAATTATTTATTAGTAGTTGATAATCTTAAAAAATGTTGCTGTACAAGGATCGACTTAAGACTTTTGCAAGAGGTCTTATTATAACCCAAAAAAGCGATCGCACTTTATCAATATAGCGCGATCGCTGCTAATTTAAAGCTAGATTGACCAGTTTTTTATTTTAATTTGCGCTTCAAGGCTGCACCCGCACCCAAAGCACCGATGGCAAGTAAACCTAAGACTGAAGCAGGTTCGGGGACTTTTTGACCTGTTAGGTAAAAAGCATGGTGTTGTCCATTATTAGACCAGTTGTTGAAAGTCCCGCCGAAGGATTCTTGACCTGTTGAACCAACACCTGGAGTTGTTGTACTCCAACTCCAATAAATCTCGTCCCGGTCAAAGTTGCTGGAAAGGTGTAAACCTAGCCAGTATGTTGTATTTGCCGATAAATCGAGAGGAGTCTGAAGATCGAACGAATAAGCATATTCGTTGAGACCAAAAGTTTGGTTGCCAGTTGCCGTCTTCACCACGTTAGCCCCTGCGCCTTGAGCAAAGGGGGTACCGGCCGGCTGACCGCCTGCATTTGCGAATACAAAGTAGTCGAGGGTTCCATCCCATGCACCTGGATCCTCAAACGTCCAGAAATGAACATCTGTTAGCCTTGTCCCAATATCCTGACTAAGAATAAAATCCTCTGTCTGTACCCATTGCGTCATTTCATTTCCATCCTGTTGATCTGGACCACCCCCATCAAAAATTATAGATGCTGACGCTGTTCCCATGGTTGCAAGAGCAATAGATGTTGCTCCAGCACTAACTATCGATAAATTTTTAAGCACAGTCGAAGTTTTCATGTTCGGAAATTTTCCTCAAAACAAATAAACAAACAAATGTCCTGACTGTCCTTTAAAGGAAAAAATCTCAAATTAAGCGACATTGGCAAGGGAGAAAAATTGGTTTTTTCAAAATTGCCAATCACTAAATTTTAAGTTAGTTCCTCAATGACAAGACAGAGCAACAACGGGATTCTACCCCCCCCGATTTTGTCAAGTGTAAACCAACACAAATTTACAAAAATTTATAATTATTGTTACCCTTAAGAGTAGGGTAGTAAATCTCAATTTGGTCGAAATATCTATATTACAGAGCGCACGCAGTTCGATAAACTCACTGACCACAGTGCGCTCCTACCATTGGCGCAATAATATTATTGTAGGGGCGAATTGCATTCGCCCTCTTTGATCCCCCCTTAATCCAAGGGGGGTATCTGACAATTTTTAACCCCTACCTAATTAACAGCCAATCCCTAATCTCTCAATAACAGATATTCACGAATCTCAAAAAAGTTATCCCAAGGAATATAGGGTTGATTTTCCGCTTGCAGATAATCGATTAAACGATCCCTAGCAAAAACTAGATCGGCCCTTCTAGCCATGGTAATATCGGTAACGGAATCACCGATCGCAATAGTTTCTACTCCTGAATATTTGGCCATAATCAAGGCTTTAGCCACTAATTCTGTCTCATTTTCCCAATCGGAGTGAACTTGCAGATATTCCCCTTGAGTATGAAGATTGACCCCATAAATTGCCGTCACCTTATCTAATAGTCCCTCCCGTTTTAAGACCGTTTCAATCATGCCTTGGATACCACCGGAGACAATAATAAAAGGGATGGATTGCTCCTGTAAAAAAGCGAGAAATTCGGCTAATCCGGGGCGAATTGGCTTGCTTTCGGCATAGGCGAGAATATCGGCGTATTTTTGGCTCGGTATCGACTCTAGTAGTTGACGGACACCCCGGCGCAGACTGAGAGTGCGAGCGTACATTTGGGGCATAATTTGGGCCGATAAATCGGGGGCGAATTCTTTGAGCATACCCGCAAAAGTTTCCACGGCGGTGATAGTGCCATCAAAGTCACAGAAAACAATTTTACTCATGGGGTGACAAAATATCTGAAATTGGATATAATCGAAGGTTATGATTAATTTTACAGAGATTATCTGACTCTAGAGCTTCAACCCCCATGAAATCCTATCTCGCCGCCGCCATTCAAATGACCAGTCAGCCGGATTTAGAGAAAAATCTCGCTGCCGCTGAAGAGTTGATCGAACTTGCCGTGGGTAAAGGGGCGGAATTAATCGGTTTACCAGAGAATTTCGCTTTTATGGGGGCAGAAACCGATAAAATCGCCCAGGCCGAGACTATTGCTCGAAAAGCCGATAAATTCCTCCGCACCATGGCCCAACGGTTTCAAGTGACCATTTTAGGGGGTGGTTTTCCCGTGCCGGTGACGGGTATTCCCGATAAGGCTTATAATACGGCTATTTTAGTCGATGGCAACGGTGCGGAATTAGCCCGTTATCAAAAAGTCCATCTCTTTGATGTCAATGTTCCGGATGGTAACACCTATCAGGAATCGAGTACAGTCATGGCAGGGATCGATTTACCGCCGATTTATGGCTCCGATAGCTTGGGCAAAATTGGCCTCTCGATTTGCTATGATGTGCGTTTTCCCGAACTCTATCGCTATTTATCGCAGCAAGGAGCCGATGTTTTATTTGTACCCGCGGCCTTTACGGCTTTTACCGGCAAAGATCATTGGAAAGTTTTGTTACAAGCGCGAGCGATCGAGAATACTTGTTATATAATAGCTCCTGCTCAAACGGGCAATAATTACGAACGCCGTTACACCCACGGTCACGCTATGATTATCGATCCTTGGGGTGTGGTTTTAGCCGACGCGGGGGAAGAAGCGGGGGTGGCAATTGCCGAAATTAATCCCCAACGTCTGCAACAGGTGCGACGACAAATGCCTTCTCTGCAGCATCGTGTTTTTGTTTAAAATTCGATTCGACAATTTTGTCGATAAAAACGCCTAATTTTGGGATTTAACTCGGTTTTTTCGCGTAACATTGCTCCCTGATAACAAGGGTCGAATCTCAAACCTAATTAGGGTTCTTCGGTTTGTCTTATGCAACGTACAGGGTTATAAGGAATTAAACTCTTATAGAGAAAGACATTTGGCGATTTTTGTTAATTGTTTTCGATCTAGAGCGAACTAATCAATTAAATCTCTTGCCAGATAAGGATTTAGTCCATTTATGCCCCCCTATCGAACCATACCAAGTAACGAAGAACCAAAAATCTAGTTGGTTTATAATATTAAATAATTAACTTTATTTTTAGAGATGAATCTGATTTTATCAAGCAAAGCGGCCGAAAGACTTCAACGAGAAGTGCAGTCAAGAGAAGATTTTATCGCCGATAATAATGCTTGGCGAATTGATGTCCTCGATCTCAGGAAGAGAGGTATTTTTCTCATTACTCAGGAAAAGACTTTATACACCTTAATTTCTTCGTACAAGCAGGGAATTAAGGGAATTATCGCTCAAATTACCACCATTGATCGGCATGAGGGCGATTCCCCTGAAATTCATTATCTCAAATCCGAGAATAGGAGTCTGGTAAGCTCCATGAATAACATGAAGAATTTAATCGCTAAATTAGATCAGTACAATGCGGTTGATAACGAAAGATTTGCAGAAATAATTAATCAGACTCCCTTTAAATATTTATCTTACCGTACCCCGACCGAATGTTACCAAAATCTCTTGAATCAATCGAAGGGAGTACAATAAAACGGTCGTGTTTTAATCTAAGGAGAAAACGCTCCCCAATCTTCACAGCTTAAAACTAAATAAATCTGAGTTTTGGATAAGTCGAAACCCTGAGACTCAATCCGAATCTAAAACTCTGATTAACATATAAAACTCTCCAAACTGTGAACAATTGCTAAGTAGGTAGGCGTTAAAAGTTGTCAGACACCCCCCTTATTAAGGGTAGATCCCCCCGCCTATCGGCACCCCCCTTATCAAGGGGAGCAGGGGGGATCAGACCTAAAATCCATTTTTAATTTAATTATAACCAGCTACTTATAAGTAGGTAGGCACAATTATTTGTAGGATGGGTTAGCGGTAGCGTAACCCATGCGGGCGTTGGGTTTCATGCTTCAACCCAACCTACGTTCATTTTATATTTAATTCCACCCACCTACTTAACAACTTTTTAGCAAAATCGATCGCCTCCTGAAAAACTGTAACTTGGCCCTCAATTTGGGCAATTTGTACCTCGGTTAATAACTTACCGATAATCGGACTAGGTTTCAGGTGTAAATGGTTAATTAAATCATCGCCCCTTAATAAAGGTCGGGGATGGGCGATAATATTATCGGGATCGAGATAGGAAGTCAACAGGGAAGCGACGATATTTTTGTTAATCCCCATTGATAAAGCAAAAAGGGCAAAGACAGGAAATACTTTTCCCGTATTTAGATAAATAAAATACTGTTCCCGCAGACTTAAATTATCTGGCTCCTTGAGGGGAGGTAAACACTTAATCACCGTGATTACCGTGCGAATTTCCCCACGGGAATACTTGAGATCGATTAACTCTTTTTCCGCTTCTGCTAAAACATCCGATACCAATAGGGCCAATTTTGTCAACTGTAACTGAGAAGGAGAAAAGATAAATTTTTCTGGTAACAAAGATTCTAAAAATCCCGCTGCCGCTTCCACCCCCATAACTCGCTCCATTTTTGCGGGGGTAATCCGACGCAACCAGAGAGATAATAAGCCATCTTCCCAGGCACTTTTTAGCCATTTATTCCCACGGGAATTGAGCAAAAGGTAATTCAACTCGGATTGTACCCTTTCGGCGGCTACACGGTGCAATAAAGGGGCAAGAGAACGAATAGTTGCACGGGTATGGGGTTCGATCTCAAAGTCCAATTGAGCCGCTTGTCGATAGGCCCTTAATAATCTTAGGGGATCATCTTGGAGATTTTCGGGGGAAATCATCCGCAGGGATTGGCAGCCTAAATCTTTTAATCCCCCTAAAGGATCGAAAATTTCTTGGGTGTGGAGATTATAAGCGAGAGCATTAACGGTGAAATCCCGTCTTTTTAGGTCTATTTCTAGAGATTCTCCCTCCTGTTGCGCGAAATCAAGGGTCCCCTGGGGAAAAACGACGCGAGCAATTTGACGAACGGCATCTAAAACCACAAAACCCGCTTTATAATGATGGGCAATAGTTTGAGCAATTTCGATCGCTTTTTCGGGAACCACAAAATCTAGGTCAATATAGTCTTTCTGACGGTTTAATAAAGCGTCTCGCACAGCACCACCGACTAAATAAGCATTTTCTGGCAATTCTTGCTGATTAATCGCAAAAACTTCTTTAACTAAACTATCTAGGTTTTTTTGACAAGACATCGAGAAGAGCAATTTACAAAAATATAATTTTTACCGGCCCTATTTGGGGAGAGACTGAGCTAGATTAACGGAAAAGACCTATAGAGTTAAACCTATGTGTATTTGTATTAACTGCTATTTTGTTGATCGCTGTCTCACCTATCATGCCGTAGAAACACAACATCAGGAACGTCATCTCACCGAGACACCGGACTTTGAAGCGAAGAACCCTTCTATTAACGTTAACATTCGCACCAAAGAAGATTATATCGAAATGGAGTGGGATGTGGTGGGTTGTGAAAGCTTTTTACGCGAAACTGGTAAATGGTCTAGTTTGCGGCCGGGTGAACCAGTTCCCACCTAAAACACCTGAACTACCCATACATATCTACTACAAGAGCCAAAAACCCTTATCCAGCAATGGATAGACCCGTGAACTTTTCTTGCTGTACCCGTGGAATGGTAGTCATGTATGTAGAAAAAGTTCCTAACCGTTGTGTCTGGAGTGGTTTTTATTAATGAGCATTGCTTAAAATCAAACAATTCATAATTTAAGAGCGAGGTATTTATGGATAAAGAAGAAGAACTACTTGAACAATGGCGAGAATTGACCCCGGAAAAGCAACAAAAAGTTTGGCAATTTGTTCAAATACTTAAATCTGAGTCACAAACAACACCAGAAGCTAAATTTATTCCCCAAACACCATTAAGCAAAAAGTTATGGGAAATCCGACATCGGGCGATCGCATCTGGATTGCAACTGCTCAATGAAGATGAAATAGAACAAGAACTTGCTGCACGTCGAGGAGGGTGCAGTGAGTCATAGGAAAGCCTACATAGACTCTGGCGTACTGATTACTGCTTTCCAAGGCATCCAATCAGCCAGTATCAAAGCCTATCAAATTCTCAACGATGAAAATCGGGAGTTTGCCTCCAGTCGATTTGTTCAGTTAGAAGTATTGCCTAAAGCAACTTTTAACAAGCAACAAGAAGAAATAGAATTTTACGAAACATTTTTTCTGGCTGTTAATTACTGGGCAACTGACTTAGAAAAAATTATACAGAATGCTCATGAAATTGCTGGCACTTACGGTTTAGCGGCGATGGATGCACTTCATGTTGCTGCTGCGCTGCAAATTCAAGCTGATGAACTAATCACCACCGAAAAGCCAACCAAACCAATGCACCGAGTCAGGGAAATTCAGATTGTTTCAATAGACATCTCTTTTGCATGAGTAGAAAACGGGTTTCTCCGAGAAACCCGTTTTCTGTGCGTTACTCACTAAGAGTAAGGAGACCAGGGACCGATGACGGTTTCTCCTCGCTTCTCTTTTTCTGCTAATTCCAGGTTTAAGGTTAATAGTTTCTCTAAGATGTCGTCGTCAGCTTGGAAGTGATAGGCCTCCATTACTAGCTTGTCTAATTTCTGATGGAGTTGATACAGTTGGCTACTGGGTTCGTTAAAGAATTGGTTATATAGTTTGGTGATTCCCCATTGTTTTTTCTCCATCTGTTGGCTGCGGTATTCGTGTAATTCCCCGGCGGTTTGACGGATTTTTTTGACAAGTTCCTGTGAAGGTGTCTGGGGAAAAGGGAAGGTTTCAAAACAGGTTGTATTGGTATAGCGAGTATCGCCTTTTAAAGTTGAACTTTGAGCTTTTACCCAGAGGCGATGTATTTTTGAGTTGAGAATTCCTAGAATGTAGAAATCATCGGAGGCTATTACCATATTTGCTTCACAGGGAAGTATGGACACATCAACCGGAGAAAAAACAATATATTTAGCGATTTTGGGAATGGCAAAATAGCAAGATAGGACAGCTAAAGCTTTTCTCATTCCTGGTCTTGTTTCCCCATATTTCCACCAATTTAATCGGCGTGTGCTGCGCTTATTATTATCCCTTTCTGGTTTAACTTTTTCTTTTACTCTTGTAAAAGGTAAGATATATTCAGCCGCTTCTTCAAGAGCCATATTATCAAAGTCAATAACCCAACTCTTTTGTTCAAAAAGGTTAATTAAATTTTTTCCATCTAACATAGGTTTGACAACTTGTTGATTTTTAGAATCTAACTCAATCCATTTATTAGCTTCTTCTTCCGTTATTACAAATCCTTTTCCTGCTAATTCACAAGCTTGAAAAGAAAAATTATTATTAACTTTTATTTTTTCAGCATTATCTACTGATATTTCAGATTTCAATGCAGTAGATAATAAATTAACTGACAAATTATCTAGAAATAATTCTTTTGGTCTTTCTTTACTCCAATTAACAATACTAACATGAACGTTAGCTTCACCAGACCAAGGCTGAGTTGAAATCGCTTCATGTATAAATCCACCTTGCTTAACCACATAATCTAAGCTTGCTTTTCTCCCAGAAACTTGTGATATTGAATTAGTACCAACTAAACCGGCTCTTCCTAATTCCCCAAGATTTTCCGCAGCTTTTCTAAACCAAAAAACACAAAAATCAGGTTGTCCTTGAACATCAGGAAATTTTTGATAAATTTGTTCTGCATACTCATCTCCTAGTTCTGTTCTTAACTTTTTCCCTCCCAAAAATGGAGGATTACCGATAATTGCGTCTGCTTTTTGCCAATCCGTAAACAAAGCATCAGCACAAATAATATTACTATCCAAAGTATCCAAAGGTAAAGAAGCTTCCGTCAAATTAAACTTATCAATCGCCACCTTTCTGGCAATCATTAAAGTCACCCGCGCTAATTCTACAGCAAAAGGATTAATATCCATTCCATAAAACTGTTTAGGCGTAACAAAACTAATCTGTAATTGGTCACTAGCAGAACGACGACGGTTAGCAATCTTTTCAATTAATAACTGTTCAATGCGCTTTAATTCTTGATAGGCGACATAGAGAAAATTACCCGAACCGCAAGCCGGATCTAATACCTTATACTGCTGTAATTCTAACTGAAGTGTATTTAACTCGCCAATCGTCCCAGCTTGCTCAATTTTCTCCTCCCAGTAACGGCTAATAGTTGGGCGAACAATTTTCATAATATCCGCTTCTGATGTAAAGTGCATCCCGTAAGTATGACGTTCTTCAGCATTAGCTGTCCCCTCAAAAATATTACCAAAAATTGCTGGACGGATCTTACTCCAATCCTGACGCGCCGCCACATCGAGAAACCTTAATTCTTCATTAGTTAATTGAATTGGATGAATTATACTAAACAGTCCCCCATTAAAATAATCCACTCCCTGATACTTGCCAGTGGGGGTAATTCCGGGTTGGTTCATCTGTTGAAATAATCCCCCCAAGACATCATAGGAATTGCCACCATTTAGACATTCTTGTACACAAGAAATAAATAAATCTCTTGGTAACAATCCTCGATCCTCAGCAAACATTGCTAATACACACTGCAAAATAAATCGCTGGGCCGTCAACTCATCAAAACCGCTTTTATGACCGCGTTTTTTTAACAGTTGAAACAACTCACCCATCCGCCGCGCGGCCGTTTCTGTAATCTCGACTTGATTATTCTGAAAAATAGGGGTACGATTCCCTACTTCCATAAAATTGAAGGCACTGACCCGATTTTTTAAATCGTTGAGATTTACTCGATCTACCGGTTCATCTATTTGAAGATCAAAATCAAAAATCCAGAACTGATCAAAATTACATAATAAGACATAGCGAGGGCGATTAGGAACCAAGCGACTCCAGTATTCAAAAGCTTGGGGATAGTGCTTACTTAAATCTTCTCCTCGCTTTTTCATTTCAATTAAAACACGAGGTTTCCAAACTAAATCAGCAAATCCTGTTTTACCTTTCTTGCTACCTTTAGTAATCGCCTCCTCATAGGTTGCACCCGCTTCTAACGCACCCTTATGACCAAAAGCTCGAAAGAAACGGTCTAGGAAAATCTGAGCTTCTTTCCTTTCTTTGCCAGTAATGTGCTGTTGACAAAAATCAATAAATTCCTGTAAGCTTTCAAGAGTAGTAGTCATCTTTTGCCTTTCCATTGGAGTAGGGTGGGCGTTGTAGTGCGATCACCATCTTACACAATAATTCATAATTCATCATTCATAATTCATAATTCATAATTCATAATTCAGGCTCTTCTAGGTTCTGTGTGATCAGTTTAACTTACTCTATGATCGATCGATCTTTGTGTCCTCTGTGTCTGGAGGGGAGAGCCGATTTTCCATTGAATCAAACCAAATCAATCGACGATTAAAGCAGTCAAACCTATACTAGGTAAGCATTTGGGCGAATTATGCCAAAATACTCACTCTCATTAAGAAAGAAATGCTAAAAGCCTTAATTCTCGTGCTTATTGAGAATAAATCTGTTAGTTTGGCGAGTTTTGAGATTGTAGAAGCCTCTCTGTGAATGCGTTTGAGGCACCTGAATCTTTAGGTTAATTTTCTCCCCTATTATAAGTAGTCGTGCAAAATTAATTTCCTAGTGAAGATAGGCAAAAGGCAGGAGGCAAGAGGTGGTTAGATATGTGTAATTAATTTTGCTTAGGTACTTAGCTCAAATTGCCCCTCTCAAACTCCGAAAAACAGCGATCGCCCTTCTTAACCTCAGCTAAAAATGCGATCGCCCCTGATTAAGCAATAGCAAATTCTGTTAATTTACGACTTGCAGGATCATGAAATGCTAAAACAATATCTTCTTTGGGAATCCCTGCTTCTAATAATTGAGAGGTGATTCCTATTTCTGTCCAATCCTGTTCAATATAAACTCTTTCATTTTTAATACGAATATGAATCTGAATATTGTTGATTTTCTTTTTGTTTATCCAACCAATAGACATCCATAGATAATGATCATGATTTTCATCAAAAATTAAACAGGTTTCTAGTTTTTTTTTGGATGAGCTATTCGCAATTGTGTCTAGCTTTGTTAAGGTATTTTGAATAATTTGGCGATAGTTAGTTAGTTTATCCATTGGACAATCTCCTCTTTTTCGATGTTGACAACTAATAAATCTAATTGGTGTCTTTGAATAACGGCTTGAATAGATTTTCGTTGGAAAAAAGTCTCATAAATTTCATCTTTAATAGCCAGATAGATTTCTTGGTATTCATCTTGTCCTAATTGAATAAGATCACGATAAAAAATATATTGCCCCAAAGCCATTTCAAAGTCTTTGATCATTGAAGGGCCAAGAAAGCTTTTAATTTCAATGATAATTTTACGTTGTCTTTGTTCTTCGGAAATATATTTCTCGATCGCCAGGTCTGGATACAATTCAGCGTCTTCATATTCAATAGGATAAGGATCAGCCGTAATTGTCCAGCCGTCTTTAATTAAGGCATTTTTAACGGCTTCGTGATAGAGGTCTTTTGCTGGCATTTGCCTCCTTCTATTTTGATCACTGGATTTATTATAAGCGATCGCCCTCCTCTTCTCACAGTAAAATAGCGATCGCCTCTTCCAAATTTTTATTAAAAACGCGATCGCCTATCGGTAGATGTCCTTTCGATGTCCAATATCTAGAATAATCACCTTTTTTGCGGAATCATCTATCGCGTAAATAACGCGATAAACTCCAATCCGAATCCGCCAACCTTCTCGTCCTGTCAGTTTGAGACACCCTGCTGGTCTTGGATTGTCAGCTAATGCTCTAATCCCGTCTCGAACTTTCTGATAACTATCTTGGGAAAGATTAGCTAAAGCCTTAGAAGCTTGTTTTTTAATCGCAATAGTGTAATTCATTGACGACTATTTTCAATTTCGGCGATCGCCTCTTCAAAAGGAATTTCTTCCTCTTCCGAAATAGCTAAATCATAGGCTCTAATAGCATTCAATTCTTCAGAATCTTCTAGGAGTTTTCGATATTCCTCTATATCTAAAAGAATACCGATTTGATTACCCTGTTCATCAGTAATATACTTTTGCTTTAATGGCATTGATAATTACCTTGTTTGTTAATTTTATCCCCTATTATAGCTCAAATTTCTCCTTCATCCTCAACTCAACAGCGATCGCCACTCTCGCCTTTACAGAAAAACAGCGATCGCCCTTCTCAAACTTAAAAAACAGCGATCGCTCCAATTAAAGTTAAGATGAGAAACTATACCTCAACTTATCCTAAGAATTAAAGATTAAAAAGTATTTCCTATTCTACAAACTAATGGTATTAATTTAGCTAGAGTTGAGGGTTTGACTTTAGAAAATTGGAATGCTATAATAATGCCTAAATACCAATATTCGGAATAAGTAATTATGCCATCTTTAGACTTCTTAAGTAGCTGGTTATAATTAAATTAAAAATGGATTTTAGGTTCGATCCCCCCTGCCCCCCTTGATAAGGGGGGTGCCGATAGGCGGGGGGATCCACCCTTGATAAGGGGGGCATCTGACAACTTTTAACGCCTACCTACTTAATTAAAGAATTGAATAATAATGGTAGCGAAGTAATAGATATAATTAAAATTTATTCCCCAAACACCATTAAGCAAAAAGTTATGGAAAATCCGACAGAGGGCAATTTCGGCTGGATTGCAACTGCTCAATGAAGACGAAATAGAACAAGAACTTGCTGCACGTCGAGGAGGATGCAGTGAGTCATGAAATTCCTGGCACTTACGGTTTAGCGGCGATGGATGCACTTCATGTTGCTGCTGCGCTGCAAATTCAAGCTGATGAACTAATCACCACCAAAAAGCCAACCAAACCAATGCACCGAGTCAGGGAAATTCAGATTGTTTCAATCTAATGTGACCGCTGAAGGGGTGATAACGAGTTGCTTGTCATACTAAATCTAGTTATTAAAAACTGATTATGTATTCCCCCTTTTGCATGAGTGCATGAGTAGAAAACGGGTTTCTCCGAGAAACCCGTTTTCTGTGCGTTACTCAGTCTCAACTTAGTTGGGGTTTAACAACCTTTCTAGGTTTTGTTCACAGTTCTCTTTATGGGAGAGCATATTTAATTTTTCAGAAAGATGTAAAGCTCGTTGCCAGTGATTAATAGCTGATTTAAGATCATGGGTTTTTTCTTCAAATTCTGCCAAAACAATTAAAGTCTCTAGTTCTATATATCTTTCTCCAATATCGAGGGCAATATCTAAAGCTTGATTAAGATATTGATAGGCTAGATCATCCTTTCGAGTGATACTATAAATTTCTCCTAATCCAGCACAAGCATGGGCAACACTTGCTACATCTGAAATAGCTAAAGCTTTTTTCTTTTGTTGCTTAAAGTATTTTTCAGACTCCTGAAAATTTGCTTGTTGCCCATAAATTGAGGCTAAATTTCCCAAAGACAAAATAATTCCTGCTTCATCGGTTATTTGCTCAGATAAGTTAAGACTTCTTTGAGTGTAATCGATAGCTTGATTCAAATCATTGATTCGCCGGTATGCTTCTCCTAAATTTCGTAAAGCCGTTCCTTGATAAATAAGATTTTTAATTTTTTCTGCCCATTTTAAGTATTTTTCTAAACAAGCAATAGTCTGGTCAACTTTTCCCTGATAACCATAACAATTACCCAGATTTAAATAAGCAACATTAATAATCTCAAATTTTTCGTCACAATCGGGAATAATCTCGGCTAGATTTAAAACTTCATTCAGTACTATTTCAGCATTTAAATATTCACCTTGTATTCCCTCAATTGTTGCTATATTTACTTTTCCTCTTGCTTTCCAAAGAGGATTATTTAATTGCTCGGCTAAGGATAAGAGTTTCTCCGCATAATTTTTTGCTTGGTCTAATTGTCCTAATTCTCGATACATATAACCAAGTTCACTTAAACAGAGAAAATCGGTTTCATTGTCAAGATTTCCTAATAATTCTTTACACAGTTTTATGCCATCTTCATACCGTCCCCAGATGGGTAATTGTTTGTGCAAAGGTAAAGAAGTTGGATCATGAATTTCTAAGGGTAAAGAAAATAAAGATTTAGCTTCTTTATACCAACCTAATCGACATAGACAGAGAAATGCTTCCACATAACGACTTGCCCGTTCTTGAATAGAGAGCTGCTGTCCCATTTTATCCTTAATATGGCGTTCATAACCAATTAAATGCCAGATGAATGCGCCAAAATGTGCTTTTTCAAAATGACTTCCTGTCGCTCCTAAAATTTCCCCTTTTTGTTTAACTTGAGCGAGTTCTCCAAAAACAGTAAAATCGATACTTGTGAGACGTTCTTTGACTCTTAATTGAGGAGATTGAAAATCATTCATGATTTGGTTTTCCTTCTTTTCTTTGGGTAGATACTAGATGCTTGAAAGCAACATTGCGAATTAAACTGTGCTGTTTGATATGTGGTTCATATCCCAGTTGTTTTTGAGTTTCTACTAAATAACGGTTAAACAAGGTAAAAAGAGCTAGGTCTAAATCTTGTTCCTCGTATTCTGAAAATAATTGAAGATTTTCAAACCACGCATTTTTAAATTCAAAGGATGAATAAGTGGAGCCATAGATAAGCAATAAATAAGCAGTTTCAAAAGTGTTTTCAAGTCGCTCTATTGTTCTTTCGACTTCCTCCTCTAGCAGTTGTTTTCGTAATTGTTTGGTCATTAAGTTAACTTTGTAATAATCATCAGGATTGGCTTTTTGAGCTTCATCAATCATTTCTCTTAATCGTCGAAATCGGGATTTATTCTCCTCATAATAAGTGCTGATATCTCCATTCAGTCTATCAATAATATCACCGGAAATTAAGCGGATAGCGAGAGGATGTCCCTCATAAAGTTTTCCGATCTCTTTAAGGTAAGCAAGGTTACGTCCATGAAGAATTAATTCGACTTCTGCTTGTTGAAATAAGCGTTCAAATAACTGTAAACTTTCCTGCTCTTCTAATCCCATTAATGGCTGAATATGCCAATATTGATCTTGACTAAAAGTTTCAAAATCTTCAGGCTTATCCTGCGAAGTTATCACAATTCGAGTCTGACAATTTTCGGCTTCTAATATCTTTTGAAAAAAGACTCGCCAGAGGGGGTCTTTAAAGCGATTACTGCCATCTTGTTGTTCTCCTTGTAAAAGATTTTCCATTGAATCAAACCAAATCAATCGACGATTATTGCTCAGATGATTAACCAGTTGAGTTAATAATTGTTCTGGGTTTTTTGCTTGTTTTGCCGTAACAGGTTCATCGCCACGATTGAGTAAATCAATAGCTGTGCTGATAAAGTTTTGTGCTTCTGATTGCGACTGTTGATCCTCCCGTTGATTAAACCCATCAAAATCAATAGGCAGTTCAGGAGGAAACCCTTCTTGACACAAAGCTAAGGCCAATTTGTAGGCGAGGGCAGTTTTCCCAATACCTGTTATTCCTGTAATTACGACAATACGACAATCGCCTCTTAGTTTTTCCAGTAAATCACTTTGAAGAGACTCTCGCCCCACCCAAATAGGCTCGATATCTTGAGTCAGTTTTTGCAAAAGATTATCTAGATCTGCGACTTTTGAAGGGTCGATGTTCAAAGCTCGACAAAAGGCGAAAAAACCTTCCGATTGAATGGTTTTACCCCTCAAAAAATGATCTAAAGTCTCTGGTGAGCAGTTGTCGGCGTAATAAGAGTAATAAGTGTGGGCTGGGTCATTTGAAATTTCCTCCCAATTCCCATCGGGTTTGGAAAATTGACTAGCCTCGGTGCATAAGTATTTTCTAGTCCAGCCTTCTTTTTGTTTTTGCGCCCATCGGGTTTTGACTTGCTCAAGTCCCGCTACGGAGAGTTTTAACTTCATTGCTCTCTATTCAATCTACATAAGTTTATTTCTCTATTGTTGATCAATTATCCCCAGAAATTCTCATTTTTTGAAAAAATTTTCTCTAATCTGACTAAGCACATATCAGCTATTTGCTCAATTATAGGTATAGGAAGCCATTCAAGCTTTCTAATTCTTTCTAATTCCAGCTTCTTTTGCTTTTTGCGCCCAAAAATCATCGTTTTGCTTGCTTCTCCGTAGAAATCTAAGGATTTCTATCGCTTTACTCCCAATGAAGAGAGCCTCATTGCTCGTTGTCCTCTTCCTAAGGGTAGCAAAATGGCTATTTCTCAAATAATCAACCAAACCAATGGTAAACAGTTTATCTCATTATCATCTACATCGGTGCGGCTACTGTCATCGGATGGAGTTGATGTCAATCACTTATTTAGCGGTCAAATACCAGAGCGTCACTATGAGCAACTTTCTTGTTGGCTTAATTTAAAACCAAACGAGGAAAAGGACTTAACGGCACAAACATTTGCAACGCTAAAGACCACAAATTACACCCAAAAAGATCCCCTATTCACTTTAAGGACTGTCCGAAGAATGTTACAGGATAACGGTCTTCTCTTTGTCTATGATATATCCCAAACCCCTGATATTGAGCAATATGTGAAGATTCTGTTTTCTTGTGCTGGATTTATTGTGTTAAATAACATTGGCAACTGCTGGATTCTTAGCAAAAGAGCCTTACTTTCTTTTGATGTGCCAAAGGTCAAAGGTTATCTGGTCAAGGAAGCGGAAACACCGGCAGAAATTGAATCCTATTTCTTATTTCTCAAGAATCGCTATCCTGAGTCACAAAATTATTGCAAAGAAATCGACGATTTATTTACTCACCAATCGGTTATTTTTCTAGCCTATCCTGAACAGAATCCCTCTCAGGTAATCGGTGTTGCACGTTATACCTATTCTCTGGCTGAATATGGCTACTATTTGCCTTGTCAACTGGCAACATTTTGTGAAGGAAAACACACAGGAAAGCATTTGATGTTACCCAAAAATGTAACAAGCATCGGAGAAAGTCTCTCTCTATATGATGAAAAGGGAACTGGCAAAAAAGGAACAAGTTATCTTGTTTATCAGCAATTGATTCGAGCTATCTTGACTTACAAACATGATATTGCTCACACTGAAATTTCCTACACGACTTATCCAAAAGGGGACGAAACAATTGAAGCACTCTATAAAGAACGTTTTGGATTTAAGCACACTCTACACGATAATGAAAAAGTTTGCTTAAAATATGGAACATTTGCCGGTCAATGGTATCTCATTGAACTGGAGCAGTGGATGATTAAGCATCAGTACCACAACGCTGACCAGATTTTTCATAAACACAAGCAAGCGTTTGCGGTGTGAAGTCTAGCTCAATAGGTTGCCGATAAATACTAGATTTTGGGAACTTAAGGTAAATTATCCTGAAAATTGGCTATATCCTTAAGTGTCCCGAAGTTGAACTAGAGTCTTAGCGATGCAATGCCTTATCCCACAAAGACTTGCAGCTTTTCAAAAAAAATTTGCATCGGGGAAAGTCCCCAATTTATGATAGGGACAATTCAGAAACTTAACATCTTATAGTGCTTTTCATGCCACTGAGGTATCGACAAGTTTTGCCAACAAAGGGTTTAAGCTCCTTAGCCATACCTTATTCTGATGAAAACTGCTATATCTAGTCCAATCTTTTATGAAGTGGACTTCCATGATCAGCTAGAAACCTAACCCCATCATAAATTTTCATGTCTGAAGTATCACGTCCGAACTTTTACGAATTATTAGAGATAGATCCAAGTCAGCCTTGGTCAGATGGAGAATTTAGCAAAATTCTTAAAATTAAACAAGGAGAATGGACTAAAAAAACAAAAATTCCTAAATATAAATTTGAATATACTCGCTATCTGCAAATGGTTAGGTTGATTGAGCAGATAATGAGGGATTCTGAAAGTCGTGAACAAGAAAGAAAACAAGCTCTCGAAAGTCAGTCACAACAAGCTCAAATCTTCAAGCAACAGTTTGAGGGAGATTTAAAGGGTATAGTCGCTAAAGGCTATATTTTAGAATCTGAGGTAAAAAATTTGATTACTAAGTTTTCCAGCGTGTTCTCAGAATCAGAGATTCGCCGTCAAATCAGTAATTTAGGGATTGAAATTAAGACTAAAGAAGAAGCAAATGACTCCGAAAATATTAAGATCAATGACACAGATAAAACAAAAATTGGTGAAATTGAAAATAATTTAAACTTTTTAAATCAACAAGATTTGTACAATTTTCTAGGACTCCCCAAAACCACTAGAACTGATGAATTGTGTGCAGCAGCAAGCAACCGATATGAAGAAATCAAGAACACAGGTCAATCAACAGCTGAAGCAAGTGCTATTATGGCACTTGCTGGACACGCTAAAACCTTTTTTAAGGATGATGAAAAAAGAAAAATTTATGACTTTTCTCTAAGTTTACAAGTTTTTCAATCTTTAGAAGAGGCAATTGATAACATTACGCTTCATGAAAAAATCATTTATGGAAGACAGTTTACTTATTTACTAGAATTAGCCTTTTCTAGAGGGATAGATGTTGAAAAAGCAAAAAAGCATATCATAACCTATGGACGAAATAAAAAAATTGCCGTAGAAATGGCAGGAGTTGAAGCGGTCAAACAGAAAATCGCTTGTCCTCAATGCCAAACCATTAATGAGCGGGATCAAGATTTTTGCTCAAATTGTGGAAGTTCTTTAAAAATAAAATGCCCTAGTTGTGGACTCATTTCTAGTATTGAAGATCGGGCTTGTTCTAAGTGTTCTTTTCCCATTGGGAATGAGTCAATCGTGCGTCGTTATTTAGTGGAGAGTCAAAAGTTAATTCATCAAAAATTTTATGAAGACGCAGTTAACCATCTTAATTTAACCCAACAAGCATGGTCAAGTCCATTGATCTCTCAGACTCTTAACGATGATTTAAGTAAACAAATTAGCCAATTAAAAAGTGAAGCAGAACAGAAAAAACAGAACCTAATTAATTGTCAACAACAACTCAATCATGCTATTAACGAACGTCTTTATTACGAAGCACGTCGTATTTTACAACAGCTAAAGCTTGAATTTGCTTCTCTTGATTTAAACAGAGAAGAAAGTAAAATTGAAGCAGAAATTCACAAAGCTGAATCAGAATTAGAAAAAGTGCGTCAACTGGAAACTCAAGGGGAAGATCCAATTGACCTCTATCAAAAGGTTCTTTCGATTTGTAAAGATTGTCAAGCCGCCAAAGACGCATTAGCCAAAACCCCACCGCTTCCTGCTAGTCAACTTTCTGCAAACAAGAGCCATAAAATCATCAATTTATCTTGGCAAGCAAGCCCTTCTAAGAAAGTTGGTTATACCATTATTAGAAAATATCACTCCCAACCTATTTCTAGTAAAGATGGAGAACAATTAGATACTATTTTTAGTACAAGTTATGATGACAACACGGTAGAAAGTGGTAAACCAGTTTATTATGCTATATATACTAATAGAGAAGGGGTTCTTGCTGTTAATTCTGCCCAATTAGAGCAACCAATACTGTTAACCAGTGAAGTTTCTAATCTGGTTGCTCAAGCAATGGATACGCAAGTTAATTTAACTTGGACACATCCTCAAAATGTTACTGAAATTCAGATTTATCGATCTACTCAACCGTTCAATACTTCTAATCAGGGTGAACGAGTTGAAGTTATCAATATCAGCAACGTTATTGATAAAAATTTAGAAAATGGTAAGAAGTATTATTACCTAATTTATAGTTTATTTAAAAATTATGATGGAAGTCTTATTAAAAGCCAAGGAATTACTATTGATGTTATTCCCGAAAACCCCCCTTCTCCCCTAGAAGATTTAACCATTGAGGTGATTAAAACTGACCCTTATTACCAACTGAAACTATCTTGGCAATTACCCACAAAAGGAGAAGGAGCAGTCTTACAAAGCGATTCTTTTCCCGATTTCGGGAAAACACATTTATTACCTCAAGGCTCTTTATCAGAATATGGCAAAGTCTTACAGGAAACAAATACATCTGTAACTATAACAATTGAAAAGAAAGGAATTTTTTACTTTACCCCAATTCTTTTATTTCAAAAAAATGCTTATCTTGGCAAAACCAGAGAGTATGTCAATGTTGATGATGTTAGCAATTTGAAATGTCAAAAACAGACAAATGAAATTCAAGTTCGTTGGAATTGGCCAGAAAATTGTCAAGAAATTATTCTTTCTCATGGCGAGCGCCAATTTCCTTCAAGTCATAAAGACTCAAATGCAACCCACATTAAAGTTACAAAAAATCAATACAATCTAAAAGGTTATTATCCCCTAACCAGTATTACTAATAGAGATTATTTTATCGTGGTTTATGCTGTCTTTAATAAAGCAGGACAAACCTTGATTGCTTCAGGCTTAAATGAATCAGCACGGGTGCGAATTAGCCTATCAACTTTAATGAAGATTAATTACGAAATCTCTAGGGAAAAAAAGGGATTTGGGTTATTTAAAGGAAAACTTTTGCTGATCATTAATATCAATGGCAAAGGGCAAATGCCAGACTTAGTTTTAGTTTATAAACAAGGAGGGAAGCCAATTAAAAAAACAGATGGAGAAACAGCTTTAACCATTTCATCAACAATACTTCAGGAGGACAAAACAACTTTTACTTATGAATTAAAAGAACAAAATCGTTGTTACGGATCTTTATTTTTAGCCAACGATAGCCTTTATGAATCCAAAGGCGGTTATGTTCGTATTAACAAACCAGAAATTGATAAATTGGAGATGTTTTAAATGTCTAAAATTCTTTGTCCTTTTTGCTTTGAAAAAACAGAAGTCTCTCAACTTGAATATCGATGTAGTTATACTCGTTGCTCAGGAAAACGTGAAGATGTCATTTTAGCCCAAGCTCAAGGGCTTCTTAGCCCTACTATAGAAGGTTTAGTCTTTACACCCACAAAAAAAGGATTAGGTCGTTTGTTTGGAAAATCAAATCAGTTAGAAAAATGTCCTAATTGTAACAAAGAAACTTCTATAAAAGTATGTCCAAAATGTCACTATAACTTAAAGTATCTGTCAGGAGAAATAGAGGAAAAAATGATTGCTATTATGGGAGGACGAAGTAGTAGCAAAAGCACCTATATTTCAGTTTTAGTTAATCGTTTACAAAATGAAATTGGCAAAAATTTTAAGGCAGGAGTAATGTTCACTGATGACAAAAGTCGCACAATTTATGAAGAAATTTTCCGTAAACCAATTTTTGTTAGGGAAGAAATTTTACAAGCGACTGTCAGTAGCACTGTTGACTCCCGTGCGAAAACACCAATGATTCTTCGTGTAACTTTTGACAATAACGGTCAACGTAAAGCTGTTAATCTTGTTTTATTTGATACAGCAGGTGAAGATATGGAAGATATAGATATTATGTCTTCTGAGGCACGTTATCTTTGTGAAGCGGATGGGATTATATTCATCTTAGATCCTCTGCAAATTGAAACAGTAAGACAGTTAGTAAAAGAGGATTTACCTGATAGATTAGAAAGCGCAGACCCCAATCGAATTGTTGAACGTCTTTATGAATTACATGAACAAAAATTGAAAATTAAAGCTGGTAAAAAAATTGAGAAACCGATTGCCTTTACCCTATCTAAAAGTGATGCTTTATTTCCCTTTATTGAAGCGGATTCAGTTTTACATCATTCAGGAGAACATTTTGGTTATTTAAACTTACCTGATGTGGAATCAGTCCATACAGAAATTTGCACTTATCTTGAAGAATGGATGGGTTCTGCATTTGATAACAAAGTTAAAACCTATTTTAATTGTTATCGTTATTTTGCCATGTCTCCTTTAGGGAAAAATCCTATCAAGGGAAAGATTGAAGGGTTGTCTCCTTTAAGAATTGAAGATCCCCTTTTATGGCTTTTTTCTCAATTTCAATTTATACAAGGACGGAAGTAAAACAAAGGACGGAAGTAAAACAATGGTTATCCAACAACAATACTATACATCTTGTCGAACAGAAACTAGGACTGGCTATCAAATTAAGGCTGAATCTCCTAATTTTGAGAGTGAAAAACGTCAAATTTTAAACCGATTGATTGGATACTATATCCCATCAGGTGTTGATGTCAAAGCAATCAATACTCATCCCATTGCTTTACGTTATTTTGTTAATGAAGAAGATGCTTTTTTAGTTTGTAGTCAATCTAGCGGACAAGATGAATTTGGCAGAGATGGAAATTTCTTTGCTCATAGTTTGGTGGGTACAGTTACAGAAATCTCTACTATTCCTAGCATTTTTTCGTGGAAAAGTCCCTTCTGGGTTAAACAAGATAAATCCTCACAAACTGCTTTACCAACTTTAAATGAATTTAACCACGAAATCACGTTTAATTTTGATTCAGTTTGGACATTTTTAAAAGATAAAAAACGACAAGAATGGTTTTATAAGTTGATTTGTGCCGTGATTGACTATGAACAATCAAAACGAAAAATTATTATTATTGATGATAATGAAGCGATTACTTATTGGATTGCTAGTCTCAGCACTATTTTACATCCTCGTTATGTCAACTATCTAACTTTTGCCACCTACCACCATGATCCTTATACGGCTCCTTTTATGATTACAGGAACGACCGAAAATTCTAACTTTCGTTGTAGCAATGATGAATATTACTCTTACTTTATTCTTAATGTTCCCCAACAAAAAGTTAGTGATGTTCCCGAATCGGATTTGGCGATTTATCTATTAGAAAACTTAGATGAGCAAAAGTATGAGAGTCAGATTTTAGAGTTTTACGAATGGTTAGATCGCTATAGTTCTGATTCTAAATACTTGAGTAAACATTTAGATTATTATATCAATTTTCAAAGAGCCATTAAGGGAGAAATAGACGCTTTGCCTTTTGCTAAAGTGATTGAATCTGCACAAGTTATCATCCAAGAGCAAAGTCAAAAAAACTCACATAGTCAATATGTACAACAGGATTTAGAAGATTTATCTTGGGCATCTTATTTATTAGGAAAGGCACTCATTAATCAAGAACAGAGTGATTTGCTTACCTCTTATATTAATGCTTTAAAAATGCTCAAAAAGATAGATAGTTATTTTCTTAATCAAGCTGATAAAGCTATCTTTATTTTTGTTTCATTAGTTCTTAACAAACAAGAACAAAAATCTATGACTTTATGGACTGCTCTAGAGTCTCTTTATTCACCTGCATTACTTAAAGAACATCTTAATTCTTTAGATTTTATTCAACAATTTACTCAGCAATTAAGAAGTAATGACTCGGAACAATTATTGATTTTCTGGAAACAGATTGGCAAAGAATTAACCTTGTCTTCTAGTAATCAGCAGAATTTGAGTATCATCTTAGCAAAAACATTCTCAGCCATTCCAGAGCAAGAGCTATCAAAAAGATTAAGAATTCCTGTGAGTGCATCAACTTGGATTAAAGTTTTTCTAGAAAATGCTAAACTCTCGAAAGACTTTATTCTTGATAACGCTTTACTCTACAAACAAAAATATCCTAATTCTCCTGTATTTGAATGGATTTACTATGCGCTTCTTCAACCATTTTCTTTTGACCAAAGACCTAAGTATTTTTGGACTTACTGGCAAAAATCTTCTTCGCTCATTCCAGACTTACATAACTATGAATTACAAAGAGATATTTTACAATCTCATTCCACCTCACAAGCCATTGATGTTATTTATTTATGGTTAGATTATCTGGCTCAAAAATCCCATAAATCAATAGTAAAAGAAGCTCTAGAATTTATCTGGACACAACCACAGTTTGAGCGACAAGAATTAGCTGAAACTTTATTGCAAAAAGATAAGTCTGGAAGTATTTTTGAAATTGATATTTATAATCAGTTAATTCAAGATTTACTTTCCACTCTTCAACTTAACACCCCCACAGAATCACTTGCTAATATTTACACCAGAGTTTTAGCAAATCCTAACTTATCCATTTCTCAAGAACAAACACTTATTTTACAGGGGTCATTAGATATGTACCATAATCGTATTTCCGAAATGAACATTGAAGCTTCAAACCAACGTTATCAAACTTTACCACCAGAAAAATATGAGGAAGAAGTTGAAAAACTATTAGAAAAATTCTTTGCTCAAAAAACCCCTGAAAAACTGACAGAAGAACACTTTAAAGTCGTTCAAATTGCTTATGTTATTCGACATCGTGATTTATTTTGGGATATATACTGGTCGAATTTTTGCCACTGCTTAGTGGAAGAACAACGAGTTAATGACATAGTTTTGATTATGGATTTATGGTTTAACGTTTCTTCCCATTTAGCAGAAAAACTCGGTTATTTTGTGCCAGAATTTTTTATTAACTTACCCAATGCTCTTGAAGAAGTATTTAAAAATAAAGGCTTTGGGAAGGTCAAAAAAGAGTTTGAAAGCAAAATTAAAAGAAAAAGTTGGTATCCTATTATCCAACCTATTTTTGAGAATACACGCTCCAATATTATGGGAAGAATTTCTGATTTTTTTAGTTGATTAACTTACCGATTATTTTATTCTTAAGGGGGAAAGTATATGCAAGTTTTGCTTTATTTAATAGGTACTGGTTTTGTTTTATGGCTTCTATATCTTTTTATTATTCATATAGTTATACCAACTCTAACCATAATCTCATGGTTAACTATAATTGTCATCATATTATGTGCAACAGTTACATCTATTGCTGGTATTGGTGTTGGTATTAAGAACTTTATTCAGGTTTTTTACGAAGGGCTTCAAGTAACTAAAACTAAGTCTTATCTGGATAAAGAAAAATCAATTAAATTCTTTAAAGGACAAAAAGCCAAATTAATGTATATCTATGGTGCAGCTTGGTATGTCATGCGATTTGTTAGTATGAATGTATGGCAAAGTACAAAAGACGATGCAGGAAAATGGCTAGAAATTGCGAAAAATAGATTTTCTAATGGACATTTTTCATGGTCTGGTAATATTTGGCAAAAAGTTTGGGCAATAATGGGATTTTACGGACCAGCACTCGGTTTAATGATTGGATGGTTTTTTCATTTTGTAGCAGCTTCTGTCATTGTTGCCCTATTTTTAGGAATACAATTTATTTTCTGTGTCATCGGCACAATGATTACGAGCTTTTTAATGTTGTTTTTGACCGTAGGAAACTACCTATATAGTAGCTTTTATAAAACTTACTACAGATGTCCAGAATGCCATGAACCGATGAAAATTCCCACCTACATTTGTCCAGATTGTTCAACAGAACATACTCGACTTTGGCCGAGTGTTTATGGGGTTTTTAATCATACTTGTAAAGGAGATTTACCTAATACTAATAATTCTAGAGTTTGTAGCAAATCTTTACCAACTCTTACCTATCTTGGACGAGATAAGTTATTGACAAAAGTTTGTCCTAATTGTAAACACCCCTTAGATGGGATTGGGGGAATCAACGCTCATATTCCAGTTGTCGGACTTCCTAACTCTGGTAAAAGCCATTATATGTTTATGGCAATCAAACAATTTACAGAAGAATATTCTCCTGCTCATAGTTTAGATGTCAGCATACCTAATTCTTTACACGCTCGAAAGTATGAAGACAATATTAATTCCCTAAAAAATGGTCAACGTTTACTCAAAACTTCTGCGGCGGGTGATAGTGCCAAAGGGTTAAATTTAGAAGTCAAAAAGACTAATCAAGCTGTCCCTAATCTCTTGTATTTCTACGATTTAGCAGGAGAATATATAGATACTGATGAACAAGCAGAGTTACAAAAATACTTCAAGTATGTAGATGGAGCTTTTTTTGTTATTGATCCTTTTTCGATTAACCAAGTTAGACAAAGATACCAAGACGCACTGTCAAACAATGCTGATATTCAGGATTTACCCAACCAAGACTTAGATGCCGCTTATGAAAGAATGTTATTTTTATTTGAAAAGAATAAAAATAAAAGAAAAGGAAAAAAATTTACTCAACCTGTTGCCATTATTGTTACTAAAGTGGATTGTGCCGACCTTGAACAACAAATTGGAGTTTATAAAGCTCGTGAATATATGGCGAGCCATTCTGACATAACAAATGAGCAGGATGCGATGAATATTTTAATCAAAAATTTCCTAGAAGATAATGGAGCAGGGAATCTTGTTCGTAATATAGAATTGAATTTTTCTAACGTTCGATTTTTCTCTTGTTCAAATATTGGTTTTAGAGATCAGACAATTGGCAGTAGTAATTTTTCCAATTCTTTTGATGGTGTCCGAGTTTTAGAACCAATGGTATGGCTTATGGAACAAACCAATACCTTACCCCATAAAGTCTCATTTATTTGGCAGTTTTTGCGTTCAACAACCTGGATTAATTATGGTTTACCTGTGTTTATCGCAACCATTATGGCTGGTGTGCTGTTCGGTGGTTATTCTATTATTCGTTGGACTGTTAAAACGCTTCAACCCTCTAATTCTTCTCAATCTTCAGAAATTAAAAAAAGTAATCCTCAATCTCAAATAAGTGACAAAACTTTAACTGAAGAAAAACTAAAAAACATGACTTATACCTTGTATAACACAGCCTACCCATTAACTGACGGTAAATTTTTTCAACAATCACCAAATAGTGCTACGGGTCAATCAGTTGAAATCGAGCAAATATACTTCGGAGATATTAATAATGATAGCTCAGAAGATGGGGTGGTTATCTTAGCAGAAAATGGTGGTGGGAGTGGAATATTTAAGTCATTTCTTGTCATCCTTAATCAAAATAACATCCCTACACAAACATCTAATTTTTACTTAGGAGATCGGACAATAATTGAAAATGTAGAAATAAAAAATAATCAGATTAAACTGACACTTATTACTAATGGTCCTGACGATGCAGCTTGTTGTCCCAGTCTAAAAGTCACTAAAACTTTCAAATTGCAAGGAAATGAATTATCAGAAGTTGTTCCTACCTCATATTCACCTAATAATTCCCCTGTGGCTCTTGTTTCTGACCAAAACATTGCAGAACAAATATTTACTGATTCTTCTTCAACAGCAACCCTTTCACAACAAGATGCTGTCAATCTTATTAACAAATGGTTACAAGCGAAAAGAACAATGTTTGCTCCCCCTTATGACCGTCAAATTGCTCAGAAAATTACAACGGGTGAACAGTATCAAAAAACAGCTGGTTATAACGGTTCTATCGACTATTTACAGAAGAAAAATAGTCAATATAAATACGGACAGCAAACAATTGATAACGTTGAAAAATTCGTTATCAATGGTAATCAAGCTAGTATTCAAGTTAGTGTAACTGAGCAACAAACTCTCTATATCAATGATAGAGTTGACCCTCAAAATAGCAAAACAGGAAAAATAACTGTTCTTTATAACTTGAAATTAGTTGATGGGAGTTGGAAAATTGAAAGCTCTCAAGTTATCCGCTAGTTAAAATTTACTAAAACTTACCAAGGAGGTGATTCTCAAATGACTAATTCACAACAAATCACAGATGACAAAAACTCAATGCTAGACCAAAATTCTGCCTCTGATATTTTTAATTTAGAAGAGAATAAATTACCTCATGCTGAATTAGAAAAATCTCCCCTCAATCCAGAAAAACTTAAATCTATGCCCCAGAATGTGCTTAATATTGAGCAGAATATTCAAGAAGAAACCCCTAATAACTTCAACTTAATTCAGCCAATAATTGATAACATTCATCAAGCTATTGCTCAATTACAAAAAGATTTTGAAGTCAAAGTTAAATACGATGAGAGCAAAGAACGTACCATTAATGCCCTTCATAAAGAGTTGCAAGATTATCGAGAAGATATGGTATTTAAAATTTTACGACCCTTAATTATGGACATTACTAGCATTTACGATCATCTCCAATTACTGACTAAGAAATATGGTAATTTATCTGAATCTAATTCTGCCAATTCCATAGCATCCGAGTTAACAAGCTTCACTGAAGAAATTGAAGAAATAGTTAGCCGTTACGGGTTTGAATTCTATCAAAATGACAGTGAAACTTATGACCGTAGTAAACAAAAAGCGCAAAAAATTATTAATACTGATGACTCTACTCTCGATAAACAGATTGTAGAGCATCTGCAGATGGGGTTACAGTATCAAAAGCGAATTGTTCGTCCAGAAACCGTTAGTGTCTATCGTTATGTATCCAATCAATAAAAACCAAAAAATTTTTTCTTACCTCATTCACTTATTTTCTTATGATTGATTCCTCCCGTCCGAATTTCTTCTTACTTCTGGAAATTGACCCGAATCAACCTTGGTCTGACTCAGTATTTCAAGAAATTTTTACTCTGAAACAAACTGAGTGGACTAAAAAAAGCAAACATCCTAAATATCGGATGGAATATAGCACCTACTTACAAATGCTTCCTGAAATTAAGGAAGTAATGGAAAATCCAAATTCAAGGCAAATTGAAGCTGATTATTTTCAGCAAAATTTTCAACTCAATAACCCTCAAGTTGAAGCAGAGCCTGATGCTAATCAACTGAATCAAAATAAACCCGTTCAAAAAAACGTCAAGGAGACCAAGAAAATGTCTAAAATTACCCCTATTTTTGGTATTGACTTAGGAACGACCTATTCCTGTATCGCTTATGTTGATGAATATGGTCGTCCTAATGTAGTTGCTAATATGGAAGGAGACCGAACCACTCCCTCAGTCGTGCAATTTAATGGTGAGGAAAGAATTGTTGGTAAGGAAGCGAAAAATAGCAGTATGCTTGAGCCAGATAATACTGTAGATATGGTTAAACGCTTCATGGGTAAAGAGGGGTTTTCTTTTGAACATGAAGGAACATCTTATCGCCCCGAAGAAATTTCTTCTTATATTCTCCGTAAATTAGTAAAAGATGCTGAACAACAAACCAGTTATCAAATCAAAGATGTGGTGATTACTTGCCCTGCTTATTTTGGTATTCGTGAACGAGAGGCGACTCAATTGGCAGGGGAAACAGCTGGTTTAAATGTGCGTAGTATTATTAATGAACCTACAGCAGCAGCTATCTGTTATGGAGTCAATGAAGAAGCAGACCAGACGGTTTTAGTTTATGACTTAGGAGGGGGAACTTTTGACATTACTGTAATCAAGATTGAGGGTGGTAATATAACTGTTGTTTGTACCGAAGGAGATCCTGATTTAGGTGGAAAAAATTGGGATGAAACCATTGTGACTTATTTGGCTCAACAATGGCAAGAAGAAACAGGATCTAGTGAGGATCCTTTAGAGTCCTCTGAAACTTTACAAGAATTATATGTTCGGGCTGAAGACGCCAAAAAAACCCTAACACAAAAAGGGGAAACTTCTATTCCTGTTATGCACAATATGCAACGAAAAAAAATTGAACTGACTCGTGAAACTTTTGATGAATTAACGAACAGTTTATTAGAAAGAACGATTGAGTTGACTAAAATCGCTATTGCTGAAGCGAAAAAGCGAGGAGTTGAAGACTTTGACCAAATCTTAATGGTAGGAGGTTCTACTAAGATGCCTCAAGTTGCTCGTCGTATTCAAGAAGAATTTGGCAAAGAACCTAAGTTTTGTGAACCCGATGAATCAGTTGCTAAAGGTGCCGCTGTCTATGGTCATAAATTAATGCTGGATCAAGAAATTCTTATCACTATATCTAACGACCTTGGGCTCAAACCAGAAGACGTTAAACTTGAAGATGTACCAGAAGAAACTAAGCAGAAAGCTGAACAAGAAGTTGCCGAAAATAATGGTTTAACATTAGGCGCAGTTCAAAAAGCAACCGAAACCAAAATTATTAATGTGACAAGTTGTAGTTTTGGCATTAAAGCACGTGTAAAAAATGAAGAAAAATTGGTTAATTTGATTAAGAAAAATGATCCTGTTCCAGCAGATGTTACTCAACGTTTTGGTACAGGATCGGCCAATCAAACAAGTGTTGAACTGTTAATTGCCCAAAATTCTTCAACTGATCAATATTATGAATTACACCTGAGTACAGAAATTGGGCAAGCAGAAATAAGCCTTCCTAGTGGTTTACCTCAAGGTACTCCTATTGATGTCACTTTTAAATTAAATGAACAAGGAATGCTTGAGATGTATGCTAAAGAACTATCAACAGGTCGAGATGCTACTGTCACTATTAAAACAGAAGGGGGTGTAACCGAAGAAGAAAAAGAAGCAATGAAAGCCCGCAACTCTAGTTTAGTCTATAGCTAATTTTTTACCTTTTGTTAGGGAATGGAGAATCATTTATTTTCCATTCTCCTCACTTTTTATAAAGTATTCACCCTGACAACTAAAATAATAAAATCATGAACAATTTTGTTGGTATTGACCTCGGAACTACCTTTTCAGTTGTCGCTTATATTAAAGATGGCAAACCGGAAGTCATTCCTAATAACCAAGGAAAAAGAATTACTCCCTCCGTTATTGATTTAGGTAGTAATCCGCCCTTTGTTGGCGATGATGCCAAAGAAAAACAAGCATTAGGAGATGAACAAGTTTATGCCTTTTTTAAGCGAGATATGGGCAATCCCCACGCCCTTTATTTAGAGAATAATCAAGAATATACCCCCATTGATCTATCTTCAATGGTTCTCTCCTATCTTAAACACTGTGCCGAAGATTTTTTAGGTCAATCTGTCACCGATGCTGTGATTACTGTTCCTGCTTATTTTAATAATATGCAGCGTGAAGCTACCATTGAAGCAGGGAAAAAAGCTGGCTTTAATATTCTTAGAATTATTAATGAACCTACCGCTGCTGCGATCGCTTATGGAGTTCGCCCTAATCAAAATAATTCAAAAATTTTGGTTTATGACCTTGGAGGTGGAACATTTGACGTTTCTCTAGTAGAAGTTACAGGAGATGAACTTCGAGTCATTGCTACAGACGGAGATCATATTTTAGGCGGAAAAGATTGGGATGATCGCATTTTACAATTTCTCGCTACCCAATTTGAAGAAGATTTTGGCGTGGAATTAATGGGAGAAGACTTTAATGAATTAATGATTTTAGCAGAAAAAACTAAAATTAGCTTGTCAACAAAACAAGCGGTTAAAGTATCGGTTAAAGGCGGAGGACATCAAGCTAGTTATGAAATTACCCGTCAACAATTTGAGCAATTAACAAAAGACTTAATCGAAAGAACACAAATGTTAGTAAATATTGTCCTTGATGAAGCTAATTTAACATGGAAAGATATTGAGGGAGCAGTCTTAGTGGGGGGTTCTACGAGAATGCCAATGGTGCGTGAATATGTAGAAGAAATGTCAGGTAAACTACCTCTAAGTGGAGTGAATCCCGATGAAGCCGTCGCATTAGGGGCAGCGATTCAAGCCGCAATAGATATAGAAGCAAAACAACAAAAAAATCCTCAATTATTTTTGTCAGGAAAAACTCAATCTACTGAAACTTTACTCTTAGGAGGAGTGAAAAAATCGAGTGATGTTATTAGTCATAGTTTAGGAATGATTGCTGTTAGTGAAAATGGAGATAAATATATTAACAGTATTATTATTTCCAAAAATCAACCGATTCCCTCCCAACAAACCCGTCCCTATCAATTTCGAGTCAAAAAAGGAGAAGAAAATAAACTAGAAGTCTTTATGACACAAGGGGAAACCTTAGAACCTATGAGTTGTGTTTATCTTGGAAATTACGTCTTTACTGACATTCCGATGGTCAAGTCGCGATTAGCAATTATTGACATCACTTATTCCTATAATTTGAGTGGTGTTGTTGAAGTTTCTGCGGTTGAAAGGAGTACCCAAAAACCCTTGACTTTAACCATTGAACCAGTCCCCTTAGATGTTCCAGATGATCGATTTACTAAATCTCCTCAAGAAACAGTTGTGCGAGAACATTTGAATATTTACATGGCGTTTGACCTTTCTGGTAGTATGAATGGTAGGCCTCTAAATGAAGCAATTGAAGCGGCAAAAAGTTTTGTTACTCAATGTGATTTAACTACAACATCTATTGGAATTATTGAATTTTCTGATAAAACTTTAACAACTGTTAATAGTTCTCAAAATATCAGAAAAATTAATCATGGTATTCAAAATTTATCCATAGGACGCACAGGTTATGGCAATTCTGCTCATCCTTTTGATGAAATATTTCGGATTTTACGAAAGGCTAAAGATTTAAAATATGGTATTATTTTGACCGACGGAGTTTGGGCAAATCAGCAACAAGCTATTAAAGCAGCTAAACTTTGTCATAAAATGGAGATAGAAATTATTGCCATTGGATTTGGTGGTGCTGATCAAGAATTTTTAAGACAAATTTCTTCACGAGATGATCTAAGTTTCTTTACGGATTTAAACCAATTGACTGAAACCTTTAGTACCATTGCTCAAGAATTAACAGAAAGTGGTGGACAAATTCGTTTAGAAACAACAACTAAACCGCAAGAAACCGAGCCGATCAATCCTGAACCAAATCAAAAATCAAATAATTGGCTGAAATTCTGGTAAATAAAATTAAATATTGTCAGCGATTTTAGCGAATTTTAGGGTTCTTCGGTTTGTCCTATGCAATGGAGGGGGTTATAAGGAATGAAACCCTTATAGAGACAGGCGTTGCTGCGATTTTTGTCAACTGTTTTCGATCTAGAGCGAACTAATCAATTAAATCTATTGCCAGATAAGGATTGAGTCGATTTATGTTACCCTATCGAACCATACCAAGTAACGAAGAACCATAATAATCAATCATAAGTTAGCCAAGCACAGTTAGTCAACTTTTTAATTTCATTAGTCATCGTTCCGAGATAAGTAGGTGGGTGGAATTAAATATAAAATAAACGTAGGTTGGGTTGAAGCATGAAACCCAACGCCCGCATGGGTTACGCTACCGCTAACCCATCCTACAAATAATTGTGCCTACCTACTTAGTGACAAAGGGTTATCGGAATTTCTGACCTTTCTTCAATCGTTTCAAAATCTTCATTAAAGAGAGGTTCATCTTCCGTCTCAGAGAGGATGCTCTATTATGAAAAGCCAGTTATGATCTCCCGGGAGCAATTGGGTGACATTAGCACTGGGAGAGGAAGGCTATGCTTTCAGATTTACTCAACAAGGGGCAAAAGAGTTTTGGTACAAAATACCAAAACAATAGGGATTGGCAAAATTCTTGAAAAGAAAAAGAATGGTTAGGGGAAGTCTCAGCTATTCCCTGACAACAATCTTTAAGAGACTTAGAACCAGCCTACTCTAAATTTTTTGCCGCCTGTAAAGCGGAAATATAGACAATCAGCAAAATTTACAAAAATTGATAAATTAAAAGTAGTTTAGAGTCGTCCTTTACCATCGGAACCTGGGAAGGTTAAACTTTCTCGTTTTAAAAAGCGGAAATATAGACAATCAGCAAAATGTACAAAAATTGATAAATTAAAAGTAGTTTAGAGTCGTCCTTTACCATCGGAACCTGGGTCGGTCACGGTAATTAAAGACGCAACGGACTGCTATTTTATAAGTTTTGTTGTTGAGATTCAACCCGAAAACTTGCCGACAATGGGCGATTTCTAGGGATTGACTTAAGGATTGCCAGATTTGCAACTCTCTCAACAGGAGAAAAGATAGACGCACCAAAACCTTTAAAGAAACGATTAAAACGATTAAAGAAAGCCCAAAGAAATCTTTGTAGAAAGAAAAAAGGGAGCAAGAGAAGAGAGAAAGCCAGAAAACGAGTAGTTAAAATCCACGCTAAGATTAAAGATACTCAGGCTGATTTCTGGCAGAAACTATTCAATAAAATTGTTCGTGAAAACCAGAGGATAATTTTGGAGTATTTAAATACATCGGGAATGGTTAAAAATTCCAGTGTTCCTAGACTGGTTATAGCAAATTAGTAGTTTCAATGAGCCTAATCCCTTACATAGCCTAGAATCCAACAAAGCAAAAAGCTTTTTTTATTAAAATTGTTTTTTTGAATTCTAGTGAGCCTTACTTGGCAAGACTTGCGTGGATTATTTTCTGCTCAAATATCATGACTACTCTAGAAGAGCCAAAATTCCGAACTATCCCTTGCTATAGACTGTGTCAAGATTAAGACCTGGGCGGATAAATGTCCCGGTTCGGATGCAAGCAAAATAAACTAGAAAGAGCCTGGTTAAACTGGCGAAAAAGTATTCCTACCGCTAGTTGAGCCGGTGGCGAGATTTTCGGGACATTTGCGATGACAGGAGAAGAGATGAGGATGGCGACTCGATTAAATTTTTCTAGCGAGCGGTTTTCCCTACCCGGGTTAAAGCGTCTGCGGTCCTATCGCTCGGCCTGGTTGCGGGGAGATATCATTGCGGGGATCACCGTGGCGGCCTATCTCGTTCCCCAATGTCTGGCCTACGCGGAACTGGCCGGAGTACAACCGATCGCCGGATTATGGGCGATCCTACCGCCGCTGCTTATCTATGCGCTGCTCGGTTCCTCACCACAACTCTCCGTCGGGCCAGAATCGACGACGGCAGTAATGACCGCCGCCGCTATCATGCCCCTCGTCGCGGGAGATAGTAGCAACTACGCCAGTCTCTGTAGTCTATTAGCCCTACTCGTGGGGAGCGTCTGCTGCGTCGCCGCTTTCGCCCGGTTGGGGTTTCTCGCCGATCTCCTTTCCAAACCGATCCTCGTCGGCTACATGGCCGGGGTAGCGGTGATCATGATCGTCGGTCAGTTGGGAAAAATTAGCGGGATGTCACTGAAAGCGGAATCGCTTTTCGGACAGATCGGGGAATTTTCCCGACATTTATCGGAGATTCACCCACCAACTCTGATTCTTGCCGCCGGTGTTTTAATTTTTCTGCTAGTGGTACAACGTCGCTTTCCCAATGCCCCCGGTCCTTTACTGGCGGTTCTACTGGCCACATCGGCAGTATATTTGTTTCATCTGAACGAGCGAGGCATCGCCGTGATCGGGGAAATTCCCGCCGGTTTACCGAGTTTGAAAGTACCGATCGGCTTTTCTCCCCAGCAGTTCGTCTATTTACTCTCCTCGGCCATCGGTATCGCCCTCGTCGGCTATTCCGATAACGTCTTGACCGCGCGGGCCTTCGGGGCGAAAAACGACTATCGCATCGATGGCAATCAGGAATTACTCGCCCTGGGAGCGCTGAATATCGGTAACGGCATCATGCAGGGCTTTCCCGTCAGCAGTAGCGGCAGTCGCACGGCGATCGGCGATTCCCTGGGCAGTCGCTCGCAACTGTTTTCCCTGGTGGCTTTTCTGATCGTAATTTTGGTACTCTTGTTCTTACGCCCGCTACTATCCCTGTTTCCGAAAGCAGCCCTGGGGGCGATCGTAATTTATGCCGCACTCCGTCTGATCGAGATATCGGAGTTCAACCGTCTGCGTTGTTTCAAAACCAGTGAATTCCGATTGGCGCTCGTCACCATGTTCGGTGTCCTGGCCACCGATATCCTCGTCGGGGTAGGCGTTGCCGTGGGGTTATCGGTGGTCGATCTGTTCACGCGGCTGATGCGACCACACGATGCGGTTTTGGGGGAAGTGCCGAATCTGGCCGGCCTGCACGACATCGAGGATTGGCAGGGCGCAACGACGATCCCCGGATTGGTTCTCTACCGTTACGACGCGCCCCTCTGTTTCGCCAACGCCGAGAATTTTCGCAAACGGGCAATAGCGGCGATCGAAGCGGAGAAAGTCCCCGTCGAGTGGTTCGTTCTCAATGCCGAAGCAATTCTAGATATCGATATTACGGCGGTCGATATGTTGAAAGAATTACATCGAGAATTAATCGGCCGTGGTATTACTTTTGCCATGGCGCGGGTGAAGCAAGATTTATATCAGCAATTAAAAAAAGGAGACCTATCCGAGACGATCTCGACCGAACGTATTTATCCAACCCTAGAAGAAGCGATCGAGGCGTTTCATCGGAAATTTTGGGTCTGAAACCCCGCCGTTCTAGGTTGGCTTTACGTTAGAATTAAAAGGCCAGTCTCGAAAACCAAGTGGACGGCGCAGCACCTTGAAAACTCGGCTTAGGGGGTTCCGACCAGAAAAGCTTGG
>NZ_JBHFLL010000269.1:0-30852 GCF_041928595.1 Microcystis sp. BLCC-F209 | reverse complement strand
AGAACTTTTCTGACTTTTCTTCAGCTATTTATGAATGTCTGAATGATGCCCATCTGAAACATAAAAAAGAACTGGATTCCTTGCTGACTCTACGATTTCAGAAGTTTAATAAATCTCAGATTATGAACGTCTAAAGTATATCACCGAAACCGTAGCCAGTGTAATGGTCGCCGTTACCGTAGTAGTAGGTATAAGAGAAGTAGATGTCGTTGAAGCCAGCCATATATTAAATCCTCACCAGATAATCAGAAAGGAAAGTTATCAGATAAGAGAAGCCGAGCGTTCTTTTCCACTAGCCAGACGCTCCTAACCTCAGAGGAGACAGGGGACTATTTAGGGCTTGCTGAGGTAGCGTAACATAATCGGGCGTTGGGTTTCACTATCGTTCAACCCAACCTACGTTCATCTTATATTTAATTCCACCCACCTACTTAGTCTCTCAATCTTTTGCAGAAGATGTCGGGTTATCGGCAGAAAAAATTGTCCTATTAGTACAAGATAATGCTGGGTGGCATAGAAGTCAAAAACTTGAAGTTCCCCATGGAATCCTGCTCGATTTTCTACTTTGCTTATTCACCAGAACTACAGCCAGCCGAGAGATTGTGGTCTCTAGTAGATGCACCTCTGGTTAATGAGCATTTTAAAACGATTGAAGAAAGGTCAGAAATTCTGATAACTCGTTGTCAGTATCTCGAAACCATGACTAATGAAATTAAAAGCTTGACTAACTATCATTGGCTAACTTATGACCGATTGTTATCAACTTTTTAAACAGGATTTAGGATAATTAGCACACTTAGGGGGGATTAAATTCATTAATTCCTGAGTTTCAATAGCAAACATTTGCCAAGACTCTACCCATGCCGAAGACCAATATTATTTAGTTAATCCTTGCTCTTTGATAATCTCTCCCGACCGATTAGTAGCTGATCATATCATCTGACATCAACTCCTGCCATTCAGAACCAGGCTGATAGTGGTCAAGCATAGACTCAGTCTGCCTTTCAAGGATACGCCTGCGCCCAATCAATGGTAACTTGAGAAAAGCCAGACCTTGCTCTAGGGATAAAGCTTGTTCTTCGGGGGATAAGACGGATTAGCCTCTTTCACCAGTGGGAAAACCTTCAGTTGGTCAGAAAAATCCCATTCCTATCAAATCTAGATTCTAGAGTACATCCTCTCAAGCTAGGCGGACTGATTGAAGAAACAAAAGAAAACGGAAATTTTGCTGATCTAGGGCTGGCCTTTGCTATAAGTGAGCTATATAGCGCATCCTTGGCTAGTGAGGAAATTCTCAAACGCTAAAGCTGAGAACTTACCGAAAAATTGGGTTTAAGGTTCCCCGCCCGACCGGGCGGCTTTTTCTTCTCAATAGTTGCTTATCAACCACCTCTTGTGATAAAATCAAGACATGATAGTTAGAGAAGCCAAGCTACTAAACGCCACTAAAGAGCAATACCAAGCTCTGGATGAAGCCATCCGTACCGCCCAATTTATTCGTAACAAAGCGGTTAGATACTGGATGGATAATTCGGGGGTAGGAAGAAATGATTTATATGCACTGTGCAAAGTCCTTGCTCAAGAGTTCTCTTTTGCCAAAAAGTTAAACTCTGCCGCTCGTCAAGCCAGTGCAGAAAGAGCTTGGGCTTCTATTTCTAACTTCTATACTCGTTGTCGAAAAGGAGAAAAGAAAAAAGGCTATCCAAAATTCAAAAAGCATTGTCGCTCTGTTGAGTATAAGGTTTCGGGATGGAAACTCTCAGAGGATTGTATGTATATTACTTTCACTGACGGTTTTAATGCCGGTGCTTTTTCTCTTTATTGCGACAAGGAAACAAGAGAAGACCTCTTTCGACTAAAGATTAATCGTGTTCGTGTTGTACGCCGAGCCGACGGGTATTATGCCCAATTTTGCTTTGATGCTGACCGCAAAGAGCAGGGAAACTATACAGGCAATGTTATCGGTCTTGACCTGGGATTGCAATATTTTTACAAAGACCAAAACGACAATGCTGTAGTTTATCCTAAGTATTTGCGAAAAGCAGAAAAAAGGCTAAAACGTCAACAAAAACGATTAAGTAAAAAGCATAGGAAAGGGGCAAAACCTCAATCCAAGAGCTACCATCGAACCAGAAAAAGACTGGGTAAACTCCACCTGAAAGTTCAACGCCAGCGGAAAGATTGGGCGATTAAGTTAGCCCGAAACGTAGTGGCATCTAACGATGTTGTGGTGTATGAGGCTTTAAAAGTGTCGAATCTGGTCAAGAATCATAACTTGGCTAAGTCTATTTCTGATGCAGGTTGGTATCAATTCACTCAATGGCTAGACTACTATGGCAAAATTTGGGATAAAGCAATAGTTGCGGTTGCACCCAACTATACTTCCCAAGATTGCTCTAATTGTGGTCATCGGGTGAAAAAGTCACTAAGCACTAGAACTCACTCTTGTCCTCACTGTGGAATTAAAATCTGTCGTGATACAAATGCGGCTTTAAATATTCTTAAAAGAGGAATGGAAGTTCTCGGGATGGAATGGCAAAACAGTACCCAAGGGCATTGGGAATCTGGGTCGGAAGACCGAAAGCATGGGGAGAAAACCGCCTCTACTATTGAAGGGAAACCAGAGATAGCAAGTGGATTTCTATGAACTATGAATAAGAATCCCCCGTCGTTCACGCGGGGGAGTATGTCAACGCTATAACTAAGCACACAAATCACCCAGACTGAGAAAATATCATGCGTATCGCTCACGATGTCACCGAATTGGTTGGCCGCACTCCTTTAGTACAATTGAATCGGATTCCCCAGGCGGAGGGCTGTCTTGGCCGAATTGTGATGAAATTAGAAGGGATGAATCCCGCTGCTTCCGTCAAAGACCGTATTGGCACCCACATGATTAATAGCGCCGAAAAAGCGGGTTTAATCAATCCAGAAACCACGGTTTTAGTGGAACCCACTTCCGGCAATACGGGAATTGCCCTCGCGATGACTGCGGCAGCTAAGGGTTATCGCTTAATTTTAACTATGCCGGAAACGATGAGTTTAGAGCGCCGGGCGATGTTAAAAGCCTACGGTGCTACCCTAGAACTTACCCCCGGTTCCCAAGGTATGAAAGGGGCAATTTTACGCGCTCAGGAAATCGTTGATAGTATCCCCGGCGCTTATATGTTGCAACAATTTCGCAACCCTTCTAACCCAGAAATTCACCGTCTCACCACTGCTGAGGAAATTTGGCAAGATACCGACGGACAGGTAGATTTTATTGTTGCAGGTGTGGGTACTGGAGGCACGATTACGGGAGTCGCTGAAGTGATTAAATCGCGTAAACCTAGTTTTCAAGTGGTTGCGGTGGAACCTTTCAATAGTCCGGTGATTTCTGGTGGTAATCCCGGTCCTCATAAAATTCAAGGTATCGGTGCGGGTTTTATTCCGGAAGTTTTACGCACAGATCTGATTGATGAGGTAATTACCGTCAGTGATGAGGAAGCTTTTCAATTTGGTCGTCGTCTGGCAAAAGAAGAGGGTTTACTTTCGGGGATTTCTTCCGGTGCCAATCTTTGCGCTGCGATTCAACTGGCCCAACGACCGGAAAATGAGGGTAAATTAATTGTGGTGATTCAGCCTAGTTTTGGAGAACGTTATCTGAGTACCCTGATGTTCCAAAATATCGAGGAGCGCGAGTTAACTTTGGTGTAAAAAAATATCCTCTTCAACCTCTACAGTCAGCCTTTAGCTTTAACTATAGCAGTTATCTTAAATGGTGGCCTAGGATTCAGGCGCAGGTCGTCGGTCGTCAGTATTCTCCGAGTCAGGAGCCGGTCGTTAGGAGACAGGTTTTAGGTTTTGGGGTTTTGGGGTTTTAGTTCAATTTCCCCACTCCCCCACTTCCCTATACTTTTTAAACAGGATTTAGTATTAATCGTATTTTAGGAGGGATTTTTTCACCTGTAGGGGTATTTGTAAAGGTTGCGGTTTGATTGTTTCTTTGCCAGAAAAATTATCCAATAAAGCCGATCGCACTTGCGTGTCGGTTTCTCGCGAGAGAAGATAACGGAAGTATTCTTGGCATTGTTCTCGACGACTGGGGGAAAGTTCCATTTCACTTAAACGTCGGACTGCCATTAAGCGCATTAAGGGATCATTGACTGTTAATTTTTCTAACCAGCGATCGAAGTTTTTTGACTCATTTTGACCGCGATGGTCGAGAAAATGCCATCCTAGCAGGATTAAAGTCAAAACCGTGCCAATTCCTTGCAAAATTGAGGCTAGAGCTAACCAGCGATTTTCGGCATAGGTCCAAATGGCGACAGCGAGATAGGTGGCTAAACTGCCCAAACCGCCACAGACTACCGCTAAAGTTAACTTACCGCTATCGGCAGTGAAAAAAGCACGCCCCCACAGCCACAGCGATGGCCAGTTTTGACCCTGGAGATGGTAAACTCCAATCATCGCCCCCACTCCGGTTAAAGTGGCCAAAACTAACTGCCAATTCCACGCCCAGAGGATCAAAAAACTAGCACAAGCTGCCGCCCATGTCAAGAATTGACGGGTTTTTTTTGCTGCGAGAGTTTTGATGACTCGACGCTGCAGAGCGGGAGAAAAATAGCGAGGAAGGCGGAATACTGAAGACACGGGAAGTTTTTCACTGAGGGTTTGATGATCACTATAGCCTGTTCTCAGGCAGACAGATCATTTTTCTCGGTAAAAATCCTCGTGGCAAAAGAGCGCAGTGCTAGGGTGGCCTAAAATTGCGATCGAGAATCGGCTAAAGTTCAGGTTGGCGAGCTTAGGTGTTAAGATACTTTGCCATCAAACTCAACTTTTTTTGTTAATAAATAGCTCAACAATATTCTGTAAACTTATATACAGAAACCTAAAGAAATATATTAATTGGCAGTCTTTAAGGGCAGTAAGTTCTGATAAATAATCTAGAGTGTTAAGTATAAGTACCGCATCTAATTTTACCTAGTCACGCCAGCTATCTAACTCATCTATTTCACTTCCGAACAGAGTTAGAACTTCCTTTGTTACGTTCTGAGAGGCAAAAAAATGACTACTCAACTACAACAAAAAGCCGAACTTGAAATCGTCACCTTGAACCCTGTTTACGGAGTTAACTATAACAAGGGTTACATCGGTTTTACCTATGACGGAACAAATCCAGTTGGTCGAGGAATTGCTTATTTTACTAAGTGGGATAAAATGAGCAATATTTATGCTACTCACGCTCTCATCGTTACGGGTGAAAATACCTGTATTGAAGCGAATGCTGGCACGAATATGGTAGAAGAAAATCCTCTAGAACCCTATTTTCAACCTTCTAATTGCCAAATTTTCTTCCGCAAACCCAAAGATTTAACTGATGAGATTGCAGAGCGTATTGTTGAGATTCTCAAACCAGAAGTAGGTAAAAAATATGACTATAAACTAATCCTAGCTCATGCCTTTTCTGGAAGTTTACCTGGTCAAATACTCAATCTTTTATCACGGCAAAAAATCAAAAAGTTACTGTCTGAAGCTCTCAACTGTCCTGATAAATGGATTTGTAGTGAGTTAGCAGCTTACGCTTTAGATGAGCAACCTGAATACCGAGATATCGGAGTTCTGATCAATCCTAATTCTACCATTAATCCTCAAAAATTATTTGAAGATGATCTGATTTTTCAAGCTTGGGAAAATCAGGTTGCAGCAAAGTTTAAAGATTTAATCACTGGGACAACAGTAATTGCTTAAATGTCTTACATAGCAATTAAGGATAACAGTGGGGGGAGAGTATTCGCTTACTAAGGCTTAAGGGAATTAGAAAAGATTAGTAAGTAGTCGTGCAAAATTAATTTCCTAGTGAAAATAGGCAAAAGGCAAAAGGCAGGAGGCAAGAGGTGGTTAGATATGTGTAATTAATTTTGCTTAGGTACTTAACTTATTAGGAAAAGTCAATATAGCGGTTCTCGCATCTGTGCGGCACACTTAAACCTTTGCTGATTAAGCTGTTCAGAATCGGGAATGTACCTCGTGTGAATCAGAAACGCTATAATTTCTTTACCGTTGGTAGTACGCTTTCCCTCATTCTCAATACTATTAATTACCCCAAATGCAGGTCAAAATCATGAACGATACTCAAGAACAGTCCTCATTAAATTTAGAAATTTTGGCAGAACGATTAGAAAACATTGAATCCCTTCTTTTTGCCCTACATAGTAATGCAGCCTATTTAGAGAACGAACCGTTTGAAGTGGTTGAGACAGAAGAGGTGGTTCTTCAATCCCTAACCTCACAGTTAGAAAACTATATTGATGGTTTAGGCTTGCAATATTTCAAAGGCCGTGAGTTAACGCCCTATTGGAATCGCACTTGTGGCAATACCCGTAATTCCGTCCCTCCTCAGAATCTTTGGCCAAATTTAGCACGAACCTTAACCGTTTTAAACAAACTACGCAGTGATCTAGGTGTCCCCATCGTTATTACCAGTTCTTATCGAGATCCTGATTATAACGCTTGTGTCGGCGGTGTTCCTGGTTCTGAACACACTAAAGCCCTAGCCTTAGATTTTGTGGCTCGTGGGGGTACTCCTGCCCAATGGGCGGCTAAATTAAGCTCCTATCGCGGTAGAACCTTTAATATTCCGGGTATTGGTAACTATGTCTTTCACGGGGGGATTGGCACTTATCCAAGTCGAAACTTTGTTCATGTTGACACCAGAGGGACAGATGTAAATTGGACGGCTTAACTCTCTGTTGTTTTTGGTTTCCTAGCCAATATTTAACATCATTCATAGTGAGGGAAAATCTATGCTTAAAGAATCTTCCATTCAAGGATGGGTGCTCGGTTCCTTAGGAATTCTGGCTTTAAGTTTGACGTTGAATGGATGCAGTCCCGAAAGAAGGGCAATTTTACGACTAACAGCCCTCAATTTTCAGACTCAAGCCACGGAAGCGATCGCCGCCACCAAAGTCATTTATCAACTTACAGCGAATGCTAGACCTGAAAATCAGCGCCGAGAAGTCCTAGTCAGAAGGCTTTTAACTGATCCTAACCTTGATTTTGGCAATCCAGAGGCAATTAATAAAATTATTGGCCAAATACTGGGTATTAGTCCAGCCATTCCTAATCCCGTCAACGAAGCTCTCGATGATCTGCGTCAAGAATATGTCGTCGCCGCGGAAACCTTTACCAATCTTGAGCAAGCAGGCTTATTAGGGACAGAATCGAAAGCAGTGGCAAGTGCAGCCGAACCTGCACGAAGGTTAACCGTGAAAATGCTTCTTTTAGCCGAAATGATCCGTCAAAATCCCCCCAGTCCTAAAAATGCTAATCGGGTTTGGATTTTCTATCAATTTGCTCAACTACGCACTCGTTATGCTTCAGCAACCACAGACGCTGAACGAAGACAAATTATCGAGACAGCGAATCAATTGCTTGATCAACTTTTTACCATTAATGCCCAAGAAACCACAATCGTCTGTCAAGCAACGGCTAAATTGCTCTTAACTGCCCAAACAGGCACACAACTTTCGGCTTTAATTGAAGACTACGATCGCCTCAGTCTTAACGAAATTGTGGCTAAGATTACCACCGCTTTAGGCATTGCTTCCAGTTTAAGTGGTCGCGATTTAACCAGCGTTAATAGCAAAATCACCGAGATTCAGACAAGCATTCAAAAGGATGCCGCTTTAAACCGAATTCTCAATGAACTTCCTCAACAGCGTTGGCAAGTCAGTTCTTCTGCATCTGCCCCCCTAAATTGTTCTCAGTAAACATTTAATTAACGAGAGGTTGCAACTATGCCTACTAACTATTCCGAAGCTCAACTGCAAGGAGCTTATCAAAAAGCCTTTAAAGCCTACATGGGAAGGGATTACGTCACAGGGGTTGATGTCGGTTATCAATACACGGAAGGTCAACCCACGGATAATATTGTCGTTCGAGTTCATGTTAAGGAAAAACTGCCGGAATCTAGCTTAGAAGCAGTGGAAATCTTCCCCAAAGAGATTGATGGTATTCCTCTTGACGTGATTCAAGGGATTTATCGACCTCATATAGCTGTTGTGGCAGAAACAACGTTGAAACGGCAAACTCGTCTTAATCCAATTCAACCAGGAATTAGTGTGGGTCATTTTCGGACAGCGACGGGGACTTTAGGGGCGATCGTCTATGATAAGATGACAGGAAAACCTTGTATCTTGAGTAATTGGCACGTTTTAGTCGGAAGTAAGGAAGCTTCTCCAGGGGATGAGGTTATTCAACCCGGTGCGGCTGATGGCGGACGATTAACCCTTGATCGAGTGGGATGGTTAGGGCGTTCTCTGCTGAATGAAGAAGGGGACGCAGCGATCGCTTTTTGGGATAGTCCCTCAGATCGTAGCCTTGAATTGGCTCAGTTTAACACGGGAGTGGTCGTTAAATCGGCTCGTTTGGCTAGTTTAAGCGATGTCGGTCAAATTTTAGAAAAATCAGCCAGAACTACGGGAGTAACACGAGGCAAAATTGATGGGGTGGGATCATACACTCTGACTTATCCAGTGGGCAGCAAAACGGTTCAAGGGTTCAAAATTGTGGCAATTATCCCTAATAATCCCGATAATGAGGAAATTAGCGCAGGGGGTGATTCGGGAGCAATTTGGTACGATCCTCAAACCCATGAAGGGGTTGGTTTACACTTTGCGGGAGAATCAAATCCCGATCCCAGACAAGAACACGCAATTGCTTGTCATTTACCGAGAGTGTTATCGGCGTTAAATGTATCCTTAACCCCTTTAGTACCAAAAGACGTAGATTTGAACAGAGAAAGCTTAGAAACAGTTACAACTGCATCTCCCAATCTTAATAAGATCATGGCTGAGATCAAACAACTGATCGATACCGTGAGCTTAACCGCCAATCTTCCCGTCGGAACACCTATTGATCTGCAAATTCTCCGCCAAGCGGAAAACAGACTTAAAAACATCGAATTTCGCCTACAGTTTGAATTACTGAGGGCAGAAGATAACAATGATTGGGCTTTGGCTGATTTACTTTATGATGCCATTGAACAATGCCAAAAAGCGTTAAATGCTGTCAGAGGCGCATTAATTCGTCTTGTTGTCATTGGAACGGATCACGCTCAAATTATTGCCCAATGCCGCAGTATTCGCCAAGATATTGACCGTGCGGTTCGGACACAACAGGTGATTGATTACTTCATTCGTGTAGCCATTTTAGTCCGTCGCTTTGTCGGCGTTTAATAAGTCAATTATGTCAATTTTTGACAAGGAGCATCCAGAATGAGTACCTTACAGCAAGTTATCGACCAAAATAAATACATTACTTTCGGCGAAATTGCCTCTTCTCCGTTAAACGAGGATGAAGAACTCTGTCGAGAAATTCAAACCATCCTTAAAGGATTAAATTTATACAATTACACCATTGACGGTGATTTTGGGGGCATTACTCGGCAAGCCTTACGGGATTTTAAAGAAGAAAAAGGACTGACGGGGGGAGACATCTTGGGTCCTTCTACCGCCAAGGCACTCTTACGATATAGTACAAACGGCGTTTTACCCCCACCCCCTCAACCCCCTCTGCCTGATGGTTTAGCTCGTGCGGTGATTCAAGAAGGTCAAAAACACGGCTTAACCTTAAGAACTCAGATTGCCTATATTATGGCAACCGTACAACATGAAACTGCCAATACTTATAAACCAGTGCGAGAAGCCTTTTGGAAAACCGAAGAATGGCGACGACAAAATCTTCGTTATTATCCTTACTACGGTCGAGGCTATGTGCAACTGACTTGGAGAACGAACTATCAGAAATATAGCAATATTTTAGGAGTTGATCTCGTTAATAATCCCGATCGAGCCTTAGAGCCAAGTATTTCTTTATATATCCTTGTTCATGGGATGGCTAATGGCATCTTTACGGGACGACGCTTAGGGCAATATGTCAGTGTTAACCGTACTGACTTTGTGAATGCGAGAAAAGTCATTAATGATATGGATCGGGCGCATCACATCGCTAACTTAGCTCAACAATGGTTAACCAAACTGAATAACTTCCCTGTCCCTGAAGCCTTACCTGAAGCTGTCAATCTTGGAGCGGGAATGCCAGCGTTTATCGAAGAAAATGTGCAACTCTCAGAAGATGAGCTTTTCCTGTTTGAGCAAATCATGAGTAGTTAAATCAGCAAGTTCCCCTCTTCTGTGTGTGGGAGAGGGGAGTTAATACTTGTTGCCTTTTGGGAAAATTGAGGATTAAAATGATGGTTAGCCGTAAAAAACTTGGAGAAAGCTTAAATTTAGAAATCGACTTAATTCCTGAGTCAAATTCTAATCGTCCCAACACAAAAATAACGCCTAGTTTCATCACTATTCATAACACTGATAACTCGGGAAGGGGGGCCGATGCTCGCGCCCATGCCCGATATGTAAAAGGTCAAGATGCTCAAAATCGGAAGGTTTCTTGGCATTATACTGTTGACGACAAGCGTTCTATTAAACATTTACCTGTCAATGAAAAAGGATGGCACGCCGGAAGTGGTGAAGGTAATAAGAAAAGTGTGGGTATTGAGATTTGCATGAATGAAGGGATTGATCAAGAAGCTGCTAATGATCGTGCGGCTACCTTAACGGCGATCTTAATGTATGACCTCAATATTCCTCTCAGTAACGTTGTTACCCATAAACATTGGACGGGAAAAAACTGTCCCCGATTACTTCTAAATGATTGGGATCGTTTTAAACAACAGGTCAAAGACATCTACAATAGTATTGAACCCCAACCTGAAGCGATCGCAGAATTATTTGCTGATGAGAGTCTGTTTGAGGGTCACGGTCAAGAATTAGATGAAGAAATCCCCAAACTTGAACAGTTAGAACATCCTGCCTTTTGCAGTTTACCGGCTGTCCCAGAGCGTCTTCTATCAGAGGATATTGACCCAAATCGGGCTTCTCTCATTCTGATCAGTCAGAAAAAATGGGTTAATCGAACGATACTCCATTATTGCTTTTTGGATACACCTAGTCGTTGGCGAGGAGAAGAAAGACAAAAAGAAGCCGTCCGCCAAGCCTTCAATACATGGAAAAATTTAGGCATTGGTTTAGCATTTGTTGAAGTTACCGATCCCAGTGAAGCAGAAATTCGGATTGGTTTTGATCCACAAGAGGGATCTTGGTCTTATATCGGACGCGATGCCATCGATTATGTGACCAATCCCCGTGAACGGACGATGAATTTTGGTTGGGATTTAACCACTCCCTACGGACGAGATACGGCATTACATGAAATTGGTCATGCCCTTGGTTTTCCCCATGAACATCAAAATCCCTTAGCTGGTATTGTCTGGAATGAAGAAAAAGTCTATCAAACTTATGCGGGAGATCCTAATTATTGGTCACGGGAAAAGACGTATAATAATATCATTCGCAAAATTTCTCCCGATTTAGTTAAAGGTTCAGGTTGGGATAAAAATTCCATCATGCACTATCATTTTAAGGAGGGATTAATCCTCTCGCCATCGGGTTATGAAACTCTACCTTTGATTCCTGAACCAGGCTTATCTCCGATTGACATTGAAACTGTTAAACGTTTTTATCCGCGGACATCTGAAGTCAATATTGAACTCAAACCGTATCAGTCAATTTTAATCAACATCAATCCTAGTGAGCAACTCGATTTTATCATTCGACCAGAGGAACCCCGAAAATATACTATTGAAACCATCGGTCATTTAGATACGGTAATTGTCTTATTTGAAGATGTCAATGGAACACCTCGCTATATGGCAGGTGATGATAATAGTGGTTTGGACAACAATGCACAAATTATCACTCGTTTAATTAAAGGACGAACCTATTATCTTCGATTACGACTTTATACCGCTCAAGCCAGTGGTCAGGGTGCAATTATCCTTTGGTAATATCTGTTGATTGACTGTTCCCTGAAAGTAGTTAAAAAGGGAGGATAGCTAGATGAAATTTAGCCTCATATTACTCATGATTATTGGGTTATTAGCGGGGTGTATGCTATCTTCTCTAGATCAACCTTTAACGCTTGAACCAGAGACAACAACTTTTTTCCCATCTTGTGAAATTTCTAGACCTCTTAATCCTGACCCTGAACCTCAACCCAATGAAACAGTATTAGATCGATATTTTCGGTTAGCTTTCACTCAAGAAGTTTCTGGAAATTTCACAAAAGCTATTGATTATTATCAACAGGCGGCTAACTTATCTCAATGTGAATGCGATCGCCGACACGCTTTAGCCGGAAAACAGGCCGCCGAAGAATCACAAAATCTTCTCGAAAAAGAAGGAATAGAAAGTAAACCCACACAATTTTTCTGGGTAAGATTACAAGAATTAACGGAAAACTTACCTTGTATTCAAGTTCAATAACACAGAATTTAGATAAATTTGACAGGAGTAATCTATGAGTACCTTACAAATTATCAATCCTACCAATCATGCTCGATTTGAATGTCTAAAACCTGTTACTTTTACAGGCAAAGTCGATCCTGGAATAGTCACTGTAGAACTAAAAGCAGACGAACAATATTCCCTAGGCAGTGGTCAGGTTAAAGCGGATGGTTCTTGGTCGATTACTTATTCAGGATTTACCAATATCGGTGAGCGCAAAATTACCGCCATCGGTTTTGAGCAAGGAAATCAAAAAAAGGCAGAAACCAGTATCTATATTAATGTTGTTTACGCCACGGATGGACTTGATAAAATTATTGAGGTTGCCGCTAATTCCCAAATAGCCCGTTATCACTGGCTCGATCGAGGAGTTGCACCCAAAGGTTACATTAAAGGGATGGCAGTTGTCTACGCTAAGGTTTATTGCCAGTTGAAAGCAGCTAATCCCTTTGCCAAAGAAATGGCGAAAGCTAACACAGGAAACTCCGATAAAGATGCCTTAGCACACTACGCTCAGAAATTCCGTGATTTAGGGATGAATAATAGCGTGGCAGGGGTTGATACCCTCAGACATTTATTTGTCTTGCTGATAGGTTTAGGAATGCGAGAAAGTTCTGGAAAACACTGTGAAGGACGTGATCATTCAGCCAGCAATGCCACTGCTGAAACGGCGGAAGCGGGATTATTTCAAACAAGCTATAATGCCCGAAATTCTCATCTATTGTTACCTCAGTTATTTGAACAGTATTTAGCCAATTCATCAGGGTTTATCGAAATCTTTAAGGAAGGGGTTACTTGTCCTCCTCAAGACTGGGAAAACTATGGAGAAGGGAAAGGAAAAGAATTTCAACGCTTGTCGAAAGCTTGTCCGGCTTTTGCCGCCGAATTTGCTGCTATTGGCTTAAGAAATCTCCGAAAACATTGGGGAGCAATTAACCGCCTAGAAGCTGAAATTTGTCCTGAAGCTGATGCTCTGTTACAGGAGGTTCAGAAGATTGTTGATCAATTGAATCTTTGTTCATTGTTTTAATTATCTTTTTTTCTATCTCTCAAATAAGGGAAAGGAGGGAGTTATGAAACTTTTCAATACTCTAATTGCTGGTGGATTATTAACTATTAGCTTTTTAGTCATTACTGGGGCAACAAAAGCTCATATCTTTCAAGAAAAAGTGGCTGAAAACGCTGTTAAAGAATGGCGAAATTTTCATAATCCACCCATTGTTGTCAGAGCTAAAGCAGATACTGAAATACGCAGAGATACAGGAACAGCTGAAAGACCTCTAGAATATGCTCAATGTAACATAGTTAATCGTTACTGGCGCAGTGTAAAAACACCCCCTAGAGGTGACTTTTGTAGATTACCCAGAATAGCAGATAAAAATCAAGGAGGCTGGGATAATTATCCTTGGTCAGCCGCTTTTATTTCTTTTATTATGAAACAATCACGGGCAGGTGATCAGTTTAAATATAGTGTCCGTCACGCTACTTACATCGTTGATGCCGTCAAAAATCGGGACAATCCTAATGCTTCTTTTCGAGGCTATCCCATTGATTGGATTCGTCCATCTGTTGGCGATCTAATCTGTGCGCCGCGAGGAGAAAATGCGGGTTTAACCTATTGGAAGATTATTGATCAAGGAGATTTTGAATCTCATTGTGATATTGTGGTTGCCAAAAATAACAATCAATTAGAAGTCATCGGTGGGAATGTAGGAGATAGTGTGGCAAAAACGATTGTTTCTCTAGACGATCAGGGACACATCAAAGTCACCAAACCTGATTTCAGACCTTGGTTTGTGGTTATTAAAAATAATCTCAGATAAGGTGCAACTCTTGAAGTGATGGCAAAGTTGAAATCTTTAAGGAGGAAAGGCGATACATGGGAAAATCCTGCGCTTTTCCTCCCCTATAGAATTTAAGCGTATTGTCGCTGGACAAGAATATCATTTTCAAGCAACAGGTCAATGGACAGACTGGACAATTACCTCTAATGCTGATGGTTATGAAAGTCCTAAGTGGGTGGGTGGAATTAAATATAAGATGAACGTAGGTTGGGTTGAAGCATGAAACCCAACGCCCGCATGGGTTACGCTACCGCTAACCCATCCTACAAATAATTGTGCCTCCCTACTTAATTTCTTGCTGAAACTATGTGAAGGACTACGACGAATGCCTAATTCAGCTTGGTTTTCACTGATTGGTTCAATTGATAAAGATCAAGATAGTTTCTTCCTCATCGGCACAAATAAACAGTTTATAGCCCCAAAAACAGGACGGCTTTACTGCTTTGCTAACGATGTGATCATCGCCTATGGCAATAATCGAGATAGCATCCAACTCACTGTAACTTCCTTAACTTGACAAAGGGAACAGTCAAACTAGAGGCCCTATGAGGTGAAAGTCTCATGTACGGTTCGGAATGGCAGGGGATGGGGACGACGACCTTCTCGACCCCTACTCAGTTTAAAGGCAATACAGTTGACAATGCACCCCATTCGATAAATCACCGATAAATATTGCTTAATTGAACTAACACTGTCCCTTAACTACAGGTTTACCCCAGATTAATTTCTGGACTCTAAGGTAGTAAAGGCATCTTGATCACTACAGTATGAGTAACGCTACCTTTACAGAAAATTTTAATGCTTTTACTGGTTCGGGATTCGCCCCGATTCCGAGTCTAGGTCAGCTAGATTCCGACCTTTGGATTATTTCCGGTCTTTCCGATGGCAGCATGACCCATGGGGACACCCGTACTTCTTCAGGAGATTTTGCCAGAGGACAGACATCTAACCCTGTCACCACTGGGGGAGTTTATGCTTTCAGCATCGCTTCGGGAAATAATGCTTTTGGGGTACAACCCACAGGAGATGATTTTACCCCCGGCGCTATCACCCTACGCTTACAGAATGTCACTAATAGCTTAGTGGATTCGATTACTCTTTCCTATATCATCCGCTTTCGCAACGACCAAAATCGGGCTAATTCTCTGAATTTTTCCTATTCTGGGGACGGAAATACTTTTACTGCTGTTAGCAGTTTAGACTTTATCACCCCGGATAAGCTGGACAGTTCCGGTTGGCAGTCGGTAACTCGTTCTATTACCCTTTCTGGATTAAGTATCGCCGCTAATAGTAATTTTTTCCTGCGTTGGACAGGAGATGATGTTAGTGGTAGCGGTAGTCGCGATGAATACGCAATTGATGATATTGCCGTGACTGGTTTAGCTGCCCCCAGTACATATATTCTACCCACTCCTACCCTCGTAAAAATCCATGAAATTCAAGGCACGGGTTTAGTCAGTCCAATTTTAAATCAATTGGTGACTGTAGAGGCGATCGTGGTGGGAGATTTCCAGGGTAATACGGGATTAAGTGGTTTTTATCTTCAGGAGGAAGATAGCGATAGCGATAGTAATCCTCTGACTTCCGAAGGTTTATTTATTTTTGAAGGCAATATCCCGATTATTAACCTTACTATCGGCGATAAAGTTAGAATTACAGGAACAGTTAGTGAATTTGGTAACGCGGGGGTATCCTTAACCCAACTGAGCAGCATCACAGAAGCGTTAATTATTTCTAATAATAATCCCTTACCCACGGCCGCCACTATTAGCAATCTCTCGAACGCGAATGCTCAACCGCAAGTTTTAGAAGCTTTTGAGGGAATGCGGACAACTTTCGCCGAAACTCTCTCTTTAACCGAATATTTCCAACTTGGTCGTTTTGGTAGTGTGGTTTTATCCTCCGGGGGACGTTTACAGCAACCCACTAACGTTACCAATCCGGGGACAGATGCCAATACTTTACAAGCGAGTAATAATCTGCGACGAATTACCCTAGATGATGGTAGTAATCTCACTTTTCCGACGACTCTATTCGGACGTGGTGGCAATCCCCTCAGTACCAGTAATATTTTACGGGCCGGGGACACAGTAACGGGATTAACCGGAGTTTTAGACCAACGTTTTGGAGTCTATCGCATCCAGAATAACCAAGGTGTGGACTTCCAAGCGGTCAATAATCGCTCAGAAACGCCCACTAATGTGGGTGGTCGCCTAAAAATTGCCAGTTATAACGTCCTTAATTACTTTACCACCATCGCCAATGGCACTAATAATGCCCGGGGTGCCAATAGTATCAACGAATTCCAGCGTCAAGAGGAGAAATTAGTCACGGCACTTATCGGTCTTGATGCCGATGTTTTCGGGTTGATAGAATTGGAAAATAACGGCGATGGGGCGATATCTAAGCTTGTTAACGCTTTAAATGCCGTTGCAGGTGCAGGAACCTACGCTTTTATCCCCACAGGTACAATTGGCACTGATGCGATTAAGGTGGGAATCATCTACAAACCCGCTAAAGTTACCCCTGTAGGTGATTTTAAGATCTTAGACAGTAGCGTTGATGCTCGTTTCGATGATACTCGCAATCGTCCCGCCCTAGCACAAGCCTTCCAAGAAGTCAATACCGGTGCCAAATTTAATTTAGTCGTCAATCACCTAAAATCAAAAGGTCAATCGGGTTTAACTAATACAAGTGATCCTAACTTCGATCGAGGGGATGGTCAAGGTTTCTGGAATGCCAGTCGCACCAATGCGGCCTTAGCCTTAAGGGATTGGATAGCCACGGATCCCACTAATAGCGGTGATAGGGATTATTTAATTATCGGGGATTTCAATGCCTACGCCCAAGAAGACCCTATTCGAGCGCTCGAATCCGCCGGATATACAAATTTAGTGGGTCAATTTGGGGGTATTAACGCTTATTCCTACGTTTTCGATGGTCAAGCTGGTTATCTTGACCATGCTCTCGCTAATGCTAGTTTAGCCTCCCAGGTAACGGGAGTGACAGAATGGCACATTAACGCCGATGAACCTAGTGTTTTCGACTACGATGACAATATCGTTGACCCCGGGGAAAATCCCTCCAATCCTCCCTTAAACCCCTCTGCACTCTACCAAGTTAACCCCTATCGTACCAGCGATCATGATCCCGTTTTAATTGGTTTAAATTTAACCACCCCTCAACCCTTTAAACTGCAATTATTCCATTTTTCCGACAACGAAGGCGGAATTTCAGCCCTTGATGATGCCCCGCGCATGAGTGCGGTGTTAAATGCCCTCAAACAGCAGGACATCGATAACGATGGTGTAGCAGGTTTTGCCAATACCCTCACCCTTGCGTCTGGAGATGCCTACATTCCGGGGCTATTTTTCGGGGCCAGCGAACAGGTATTCGGGGCAGTTGGCCGCGGCGATATCCAGATTCTCAACAATTTGGGAGTACAAGCGAACGCTTTTGGCAATCATGAATTTGACCAAGGTACAGCAGTTGTCCGTAATTTGATTCTTGCCAATGGCAACTATCCTGGTACAAATTTCCCCTATCTCAGTTCTAATCTTAATTTTGCCCCCGATACCAACTTAGCCAGTTTAGTGACTGCCGATGGTCAGGAAGCGAGTACCATTGCTAATAAAATCGCTAAGAGTACGGTGATTACTCTGTCCGATGGCGAGAAAATTGGCATTGTTGGGGCAACCACCCCGATTTTACGCTCAATTTCCAGTCCGGGTAACGTGGGAGTTTCTCCTGCTAATCCAAATGACCTTGATGCTTTAGCGGCCATTATTCAAGCTTCCGTCGATGCACTTTTGGCCGCTAATCCGGGGATGAATAAGGTCGTTTTGTTAGCCCATATGCAACAATTATCGATCGAACAGACCCTAGCGGAACGTTTACGCAATGTCGATATTATTGTCGCTGGTGGTTCCCATACTCGTTTAACCGACGAAAATGACCGTTTACGCGCCGGAGACACCTTCCAGGGCGTTTACCCCATTGTCAAAACTAACCCGGAGGGAAAACCGGTAGCGGTAGTTAATACCGATGCCAATTATAAGTACGTCGGGCGCTTAGTTCTCGATTTTGATAGCAGTGGTCATATCATTCCCGAAAGCTACAATCCCAATATTAGCGGTGCTTACGCCACCGATGCCCAAGGGGTGACGGAAGTGGGGGGAACAGGATTAGAAGACCCCGAAATTCGGGGGATTACCAATGCCCTCAGAGGGGTTATTAACGCTCAAGAAGGCAATTTCTTCGGTTTTACGCGAGTTTTCCTCAACGGTCAACGGTCGGGGACAGGATTAGATGGAGTTCGCCAACAGGAAACCAACCTCGGCAATATTACCGCCGATGCTAACCTAGCTGAGGCCAAAAAAACCGATGCTAACGTGGTTATTTCCCTGAAAAATGGCGGTGGTATTCGCAATAGCATTGGCAGTATCATCGTTCCCACCGGTACGGAAGCAGTACGGGTAGCACCGGAAGAAGTACCCGGAGTGAAACCGGCCGGGGGAATTTCAGAAGTAGCGATTAAAAATGCCCTCAGTTTTAATAATTCCCTTAGTCTCACCACTGTCACCGCTAGTGAATTAAAGGGGATTTTGGAGTATGGTCTGGCGGCTAGTACAAACGACCCTGCTAATTCCCAAGGCCGTTTCCCGCAAGTGGGAGGAATGGCCTTCAGTTTCGACCTTGATGACCCCGCTGGCAGTCGGATAAAATCTTTGGTAATCAAGGATGAAAACGGCACAGTTATCGATGTGGTGGTGCAAAATGGCGCAATTGTCGGTGATGCTAATCGTAGCTTCCGCATGGTGACGCTTTCTTTTCTTCTTGGTGGCGGTGATGGTTATACCATTCCCCAGCGCAATCGCGTCAATTTGCTAGGCAGTACACCCAACTTCACTGGTAACGCAACTTTTGCCCCCGATGGTACGGAACAGGACGCTTTTGCGGAGTATTTACGGGCGAATTTCTTCAATCAACCCTTTTTAGGGGAAGATGTGAGCAGAGAATTTGATACCCGTCTGCAAAACCTCAATTTCCGCAGTGATGAAGTTTTGCGTTCCACTCGTTCGGGTACGGCCAGCATTGATAATCTAGTGGGTACTACCGGTGATGATGTCTTAGTCGGGTTTCAAGGTCGCGACACCCTAACTGGTTTAGGTGGTAATGATTTGTTTGTTTATGTCAGTTTGAGCGATCGCAGTGATACTATTACTGATTTTACCGTCGGCAGCGACAAAATTGTTCTCACGCAACTGCTTAATAGTTTGAATTACACCGGCAGTAATCCCATTGCTGATGGTTATATCACTTTTACTGCTCGTGGTAGTAGTACGGTTCTCAATATCGATACTGATGGTTTTGGAACTGCCGCAAGTCCTTTACCCCTAGCGTTAATTAATAACGTTGCGGTGGCGGTCTTGAATAACCTTGCCAATTTCCTGTTCTAGTTTTTTTTGGTGGGCTATCAATGCCCACCGTTTTTTTTAAGGAGTAATTTCCATGAATAAAGTTGCTGTAATCACAGGTTTAGCCCTAGCATATTTTGCCGTCAATGTCAATAGTTTACAAGCGGCAAATATCACCTACAATTTTCAAGGTGTTATAACTTCTGGAAGTCTGAATGGGAGTTATTCTGGTTCGGCCAGTTTCGATGATGGGGCGATTACAGGCGTAGATTTTGAATCTATCCCCTTGACCAATATTAGTTTTAATCTCCTCGACCATAGCTTTAATCTCACTTCGGCCGATGCCCCTCCCGTGGCTAATTATTTCGATGGGACTTTTATTGGCATCGATTATAGTGTCACCTCTACTAATGCCTTCTTTCCCATCGCTAATTTTGCCCTGACTAGCGGATTTTTTGAACTAAGTGAAGCGGCTTTTACCTATACTCCTCGCTTGGGTATTGCAGGACAAGGTAGCCTAACTTTTAGCAAAGTTCCTGAACCTTCTATCGTTATCGGTTTAATTACCTTAGGAGGAATAGGTCTTGTCTTTCGCAAAAGTCCCTAACTAATTTGAGACTTCCTTAGCTAAAAACGCCTACCTCAAACTAATGGGTAGGCGTAGTTTATCGATTACTCTACTTAAACTTTCTGTAAAACTTTGGCATAGACAAAATCAGCCAACTCCAACCCCCCCCCACTTTTCTAGATTGATTTAGTCTGATTGACGATTCGATCGTAAAATAGCAACAGATCAAGAGAGTACAGGTCAAATATGCCGAAATTTGTTGTCTGGGGTAGTTATTGTGAAAATGTGCTGGAAAAACGCGCACCCTATCGTCAAGCGCATCTAGAGGGATTAAATCAACAGAAAGAACGGGGAATTCTCGTTACTATCGGACCAACGGCAGATTTAAGCCAAGTTTTCGCAATTTATCAGGCAGCCAGCGAGTCAGAAGTGCGAGAATTAATCGAAGCGGATCCCTACTGGCAAAATGGCATCTGGACAGAGTACCAAGTCAAGGAATGGATTCAAGCCATCTAAGGGGGCTATCAGCTATATTTTTCTATAAGGGTGTTGTCATAAAATTTTCCAACTACGCAACTAATCAAACTCATCTCCGGTCAAGTCTGAGGATATTGTCAAGGATAAACCGGAGTTATCCCTTATCGATTCCAGCTGACAGCTGATAGCTTGCCTACTTTTTGCTTATTGCCATGGTTTACATCAAAAAGGTCGAACTCTCACACTTCAAATCCTTCGGGGGAACGACTCCTATACCCTTTTTACCGGGGTTTACGGTGGTTTCTGGTCCAAATGGTTCGGGAAAGTCGAATATCCTTGACGCATTGCTATTTTGCTTGGGATTAGCTACTTCCAAGGGAATGCGGGCCGAAAGATTACCGGATTTAGTCAATCACAGCTATAACAGTCAACGTCATAGCTCAGAAGCGAGTGTTTCGGTGACTTTTGATGTTAGCGATATTCCTGACGCAACCGATAGGGATTGGACGGTTTCCCGACGCTTAAAAGTGGCTAAGGGTGGCAGCTATACTTCTACCTACTATATCAATGGGGAAACCTGTACGGTTAGCGAACTTCACGACCAATTAAACCGTTTACGCATCTATCCCGAAGGGTACAACGTGGTGTTACAGGGGGACGTAACCCGAATTATCAGCATGAATGCCAAGGAAAGACGAGAAATTATCGACGAATTGGCAGGAGTAGCCGAATTTGACCGCAAAATTGAGAAAACTAAGGAGAATATCGATTCGGTTAAAGAAAGGGAAGAACGCTGCCAAATTATTGCCACAGAATTGCAAAAATCTCTGGAGAAATTAGCACTCGATCGCATTAAAGCCGAAAAATACCAAAAACTCAAGGCCCAAGTCCAAGAAAAACAACAATGGGAAATTGTCCTCCATTGGCAAAATCTCCAGCAGCGCTGCCAGCAAGTACAAGGACAAATTCAAGCTGGGGAAAAGGAAAAACAGGTTTTAACCGAGACTATCGCCAATTTATCCGAACAAATCGCCCAAAATAGTCAAGAATTAGAGAAACTCAATCAACAGGTCAAAGCTTTCGGGGAAGATGAACACCTGTCCCTAACTTCCCGATTAGCGAGTCAACAGGCCAAACGACAACAACAGCAACAACGACAAAAAGAGTTAGAAAACCTCGAAAAAGAATCTCAGGCACAGAAAACCAGACTTTTAGAGGAAATTAATCGCTATAATCGCGAATTAAACCAGATTACTGCCCAAAAAAGCCGTTTAGAAACTGAAATTTTACCCAATCTCCTACGGACAACCCAAACCGCAAGGGAAACCCTAGAAACCCATCGTCTGCAAGCAAGTAGTCTCGCGGAAGCGTCAGAAGCTTGGGTAAAAGAACAAAGTGACCTTTCCCGCAATATTACCCGTCTTCAGGAACAATTAAACCCCTACCGTAGCCAACGGGCCCAATTGACCGAAAGATGCGATCGATTGCAAACTAATATAGTAGAAGCTGGTCAACGTCTGCAAGAATTAGAGCAAGTCATTAGCATAAAAACGGAAGAAAGTCAAGAAATATTACAAAAAATTAATCAATCGGAACCCGATATTCAAAATTTAGCCCAAAAACTCACCATTGCCGAACAAAATCGCGTCATCAGTCAGGACACCCAAAAACGTCTGCTCAAGGAACAACGGGACAAACAGAGGGAATTAGATAAACTGGAAGCGACCAAGCAAGCGCAACAGGAGGCCCAGGGAACCTATGCTACTCAAATATTGTTACAGTCAGATTTGCCCGGAATCTGCGGATTAGTGGCACAATTGGGGGAAGTAGAGGAACGTTATCAAATTGCTCTGGAAATCGCCGCCGGAGGTCGTTTAGGTCATGTAGTCGTCCAAGATGATAGCGTTGCGGCTGCCGGAATTGCCTTGCTAAAACAGCGTCGCATCGGTAGGGCCACTTTTTTACCCCTGAATAAAATTCGTCCTCCCCGTCCCCAGGATATTTCCTCTCTGCGTCATGCGCGGGGTTATCTGGATTTAGCGGTGAATTTGGTTAAGTTTCAACCCCAGTATCGGGAGGTTTTTAACTATATTTTTGGCAGTACCGTGGTTTTCGAGGATATAGATTCTGCCCGTTATTATATCAATCAATATCGCATCGTTACTTTGGATGGCGAGTTATTAGAGATGACTGGCGCTATGACCGGAGGCAGCCAACCGACGCGATCGGGGCTACGTTTTGGTAAAATTTCTCCCAAGGAGTCTAGTGAAGCGGAATCTCTACGGGAAAGATTAGCAGAAATCGATCGCATTCTTACCCGCAACGAAGAAAAAATTACTCAAGTTAATAATCTTATCAGTCAGTTAACCCAACAGTTAACCGAAACCCGTCAAAGTCATCGGGAAAATCAATTATCTCTACAACAATTAAGCAAGGATTTAGAACGTTTAACCACAGAAAAAGAGGATTTAACCCGTCAATTATCGGGCCAGCAAGAGGAAATGACTATTTCTCGTCAACGGTTAGAAATATTAACCGGAGAAATTCCTGAGTTAGAGTTATCCTTACAGCAAGAACAGGAAAAATTAACTGCTTTAGAGGCCAATCATACCCATAGCGAATGGCAACAGGTACAGGGAATAATTCGCAGTCAAGAATTGCAGTTAAAAACCCAAGAAAATCACCTCGCTACAGTCCGCGAACAGTTAAAAGACCTGCAAAGTCAACAAATCAGACTAGAGGAAAAAAGTCAAGAGTCTGCGGATAGAATTATTGAGATTGAGAAAATAATCACCGATGCAGTTAATCAGAGAAATATCGGTAATCTGGAGATAGAAAAACTTGATCAGCATATTTTAGAAATCAATCAAGCTTTACAGCAATTATCCCGACAACTAGGGGAAACCAAGCAAAAAAGAGACCAATTAGAGACAGTTTTGCGACAACAACAAAACCAGCAACAACAGGCTATCTGGCAATCGGAAAAGTTAGTCAACAATCAAGAGGAAAGACAAGCATTACTAACCACTTTACAGACAGAAATTAGTCAACTAGAAAGCGACTTACCTAATCCCTTGCCAGAAATTCCCGAAAGTGAGCGAGATTTCGAGAAAATTCAAAGCGATATTCGGCAGTTACAAAAGAAATTGGCAGCTTTAGAACCTGTGAATATGTTAGCTTTAGAAGAATACCAAAAAACTAAAGAGAGATTAGATGAACTATCAGAAAAACTGCAAACTCTAGAAGGAGAAAGAACCGAACTACTTTTACGGATAGAAAACTTTACCACCCTCAGATTTAATGCTTTTCAGGAAGCATTTACTGCTGTGAACGAAAACTTTAAGACCATATTTGCCACCCTGTCCGATGGCGATGGTTACTTACAACTAGAAGACGAAAATGACCCCTTTAATGGTGGCTTAAATCTGGTGGCACATCCGAAAGGAAAACCCGTACAGCGATTAAGTTCCATGTCTGGAGGTGAAAAATCTTTAACCGCTTTAAGCTTTATTTTTTCCCTACAAAGATATCGTCCTTCTCCCTTTTATGCGTTTGATGAAGTGGATATGTTTTTAGATGGGGCCAATGTAGAAAAATTGGCTAAAATGATTCAAAAACAAGCACAACAAGCGCAGTTTATTGTCGTTAGTTTGCGTCGGCCGATGATTGAAGCATCGGAAAGAACCATCGGTGTCACCCAAGCGCGGGGAACCCATACACAGGTACTAGGAATTAAAGTTTAACCTTAGACGCAAGTGGGGTGTGGGAATTATGAATTATGAATTATGAATTATGAATTATGAATTATGAATTATGAATTGGGGTGTGGGGAAGTGGGGTGTGGGGTGTGGGGTGTGGGGTGTGGGGAAGTGGGGTGTGGGGTGTGGGGTGTGGGGTGTGGGGAAGTGGGGAAGTGGGGTGTGGGGTGTGGGAAGCTTTTCAGTAAACAGTAAACAGTGAACTGAAAACTCACATCTGATAACTGATAACTGATAACTGATAACTGATAACTGATAACTGCCAGACAAGCCGGACAAAGTTAAGTTATATTAAGATTACTCAGAATGCGTCCTCGTCCCATTCAGAAATCTCATGACTCAACCGCAAGCGCAACGCATCCTCTACGTTAGACTCCCCTGTAACCCCATTTTCCCCATCGGTGTGGTTTATCTTTCCGACCACGTTCATAAACTATTCCCCGACATCGAACAAAGGATTTTTGACCTTGGCACCGTCCCCCCCTTAGACTTTAACCAGGCACTCGATCGCTGTGTTGACGAATTTCGGCCCACCCTGCTAGTATTCTCCTGGCGGGATATTCAAATATATGCCCCCGTCGGTGGTCGCGGTGGTAATCCCCTGCAAAACGCCTTTGAATTTTACTACGCTAAAAACCCCCTAATCAAGCTGCGAGGTGCTTTAGGAGGTTTAAAGGTGACAACCGCCTACTACGGCGAATTATGGCGCAATCAGGGACTAATTCGCCGCGGGTTGCAGCGGGCCAGAAAATACCATCCCGAAGCGCGAGTTATCGTCGGGGGTGGTGCCGTCAGTGTTTTCTACGAACAACTAAAAACCAAACTGCCCACAGGAACAATTGTATCAGTAGGAGAAGGGGAAACCCTGCTAGAAAAATTCCTCTCTGGCCGGGACTTTAGCGATGAACGTTGTTATGTGGTCGGAGAAACCACACCCCGGCCGCGTTTAATCCACGAATCCCCCACCCCGTTAGAAAAATCCGCTTGTAACTACGACTACATCGCCAGTATTTGGCCGGAATTTTCCTACTATTTCCAAGAAAACGACTTTTATATCGGGGTACAAACCAAGCGCGGCTGTCCCCATAACTGCTGCTACTGCATCTATACCGTCGTCGAAGGGAAACAAGTACGCATTAATCCTGCCGATGAAGTAGTTAAGGAAATACGCCAATTATACGACCGCGGCATTCGCAATTTTTGGTTTACCGATGCCCAATTTATCCCCGCCAGAAAATTTATCGACGATGTAGAAGAACTATTAGAAAAAATCCTCGATGCTGGGATGAAAGATATACGTTGGGCTGCCTATATTCGTGCCGATAATCTCACCCCGAAACTGTGCGATTTAATGGTAAAAACAGGCATGAACTACTTTGAAATTGGTATCACCAGTGGTTCTCAGGAATTAGTCCGCAAAATGCGTATGGGCTATAATTTACGGACAGTTCTGCAAAATTGTCGAGACTTAAAAGCGGCAGGTTTTAATGATCTGGTTTCGGTAAATTATTCTTTTAATGTTATTGATGAAACCCTAGAAACCATTCGTCAAACTATCGCCTATCATCGGGAATTAGAAAATATTTTTGGAGTCGATAAAGTGGAACCAGCCATCTTTTTTATCGGGCTACAACCCCACACCCATCTAGAAGAATACGCCTTCAAAAAAGAAATTATTAAACCCGACTACGATCCCATGAGTTTAATGCCCTGGACAGCCAAAAAACTGCTCTGGAATCCCGAACCTTTGGGGTCATTTTTTGGCGAAGTTTGTCTGCAAGCATGGCGACAAAATCCCGATGATTTTGGACGGGAAGTGCTGAAAATTTTGGAAGCAAGACTAGGGAAGGCCGATTTAGAATCCGCTTTAACCGCACCGATAGAAACTAAGGAAAAAGTCTTAATTCCTGCTTAAAAATTAATTTTAGTCAATCCCAAGGCGGCAATTAGCGTTACCATGAGTCTGAAATCAGGAGATGATCAAAATCCCTTTACCGGTAACTGCAAAATGACCGACCATCGCCTCCATGGGCTAGAATTAGCGGAATATATCGCCCTAGGATTAACCCTGCTTACCCTTATCGCCATGGGTGCGGGGTTTTTGCCTTTGTTCCTCCTAGTCGTGACTTTCGGGTTGAATATTCTCAATCGTCTCCGAGAAAGAACCCTGCAAAGTCAACGCTTAACCGAGATAACCGGTCATTTACAGGAGCAGTGGGAAGAAGAAAAAGAAGCTTTATCGGCCCAAATACAGTCCCTCGATCCCGCAGTGGCCAGCGATAACGACCTTGCGGTCGCAACGCGCTCGCTACGCGAGATCGCAGAATTAGAGGAGAATATTGTCGCCCTCGAACAGTCCTACAATCAAATTATTCAATACATCAACCGTAACGCGCTGCTGGAACGCATCGAACATCTGGAAAAATCCTACAGTCGCTTACACAGAGATATTTTACCGCTTAACGAAGAATCGGCGGATATTCCCGCCACCAAAGCGGAAAATGAGCCACAAATCACCCTACCTGCCCTTAATTTAACTCCCACTTCCCCCCCTGTCCCCCATTGGCACTATTATCGCCGTCTGACCGGCCATCGGGAAATGATTACAGCGATCGCAATTACCGAGGATCAACGGTTTTTAATTAGCGTTAGTTGGGATCGTACCCTAAAAATCTGGGATTTTGCGAGAGGAACCCTGATTAATACGGTGGAAGCTCATGATCAGGGCATTTTAGCCCTAGCAGTCACCGGAAAGGGCGATTATCACCTAGCGACGGGGGGATTCGATCAAACCGTTAAATTATGGACTTTAGCCAGCGATGGCAGTAATCTGGAATTAGATCAAATTTTCCTCGGTCATCTCGGTTCGATTCACGGCCTAGATTTTGCCCCTCGGTGGCATTTTTTGGTTAGTGGTAGTTACGATCAAACCCTAAAACAGTGGAATTTAGAGCAGGAAAACGAAGAATTTAGCTCCTATGACAGTCTGGGGGCAATTTATGCCCTAGCAGTGGCTCCTAATCAAGATTTTATCGCCGCAGCTGGAGGTGATGGCACTGTCACCCTCTGGCAATTAGGATCGGGAGAAAAAATCGCCGTCTTATCAGGTAACGTTTCTTCGGTGCAGAGTATTGCGATCGCAGCCGATAGTCAGATTATTGCCGCCGGTTGTGTGGATGGGACGGTGAAGATCTGGCACTACCACCCGGAGAAAAGCGGTCATTTTGCGCCAATTCGGGTGATTAATGCCCATAATGGTCAGGTGACAAGCTTGGTATTTGCAGAGGAGGGTCAATGGTTATTTACTGGGGGAACCGACGGAGAGATTAAAATCTGGTTAGCCAATTCTCAACAGGAGATCGCAACTCTCACCCCTGCCGATGGGCGATTATCGCCGATCTCCAGTTTAGTTCTCAGCCCCGATTATTGCCACCTAGCGGCGGCCGCGGCCGACGGCAGCATCACCATCTGGGAAAATATCACTTAATGGTCGATCGAACTAGAAAAATTGTATAATGTAATGTCCCGGACTCGATCAGGCCAGTTTGACCCGAAGAAAAAGTGACTGAGTTAACTGTCGTTTCTGCCTAATAGTTGTCATCGGGGCATCGAGAACGCGAGAGCGATCGCTTATACCAGAATCATTACCCATAGTAAAAAATTCAGAATGAAGACTCCAACAGATCAAAGATTTGATTACGTCAAAATCGGTTTAGCGTCCCCCGAGAGAATTCGGCAATGGGGAGAAAGAACCCTACCTAACGGTCAAGTCGTCGGAGAAGTAACCAAACCAGAAACGATCAACTATCGGACTCTCAAACCGGAAATGGATGGGTTATTCTGCGAGAAAATTTTTGGCCCCTCGAAGGACTGGGAATGTTGGTGCGGTAAATACAAACGCGTCCGTCACCGGGGAATTGTCTGTGAACGTTGCGGGGTAGAAGTCACCGAGTCCCGGGTACGTCGTCATCGCATGGGTTTTATCAAATTAGCTGCCCCCGTCACCCACGTTTGGTATCTCAAAGGTATTCCCAGTTATCTCAGTATCCTGCTCGATATGCCCCTGCGGGACGTGGAGCAGATCGTCTATTTTAATGCCTATGTGGTTCTCGATCCGGGTAACGCGGGCAATCTTAGTTATAAACAACTCCTCAGCGAAGATCAATGGTTAGAGATCGAAGAAGAAATCTACGCGGAGGATTCGGAATTAGTCGGCATTGAAGTGGGTATCGGGGCCGAGGCTATCCAAAGACTCTTACAGGAAATTAACCTGGAAGAAGAAGCGGAAAGACTGCGGACGGAAATTGTCGAAAGTAAAGGGCAAAAACGGGCAAAATTAATTAAACGTCTCCGGGTAATCGATAACTTTATCGCCACGGGTTCTCAGGCAGAATGGATGGTTTTAAGCGTAATTCCCGTGATTCCTCCCGATTTACGCCCGATGGTGCAGTTGGACGGCGGCCGTTTTGCCACCTCTGACCTGAACGATCTCTACCGTCGGGTGATTAACCGCAATAACCGTTTATCCCGTCTGCAAGAAATTCTCGCCCCGGAAATTATCGTCCGCAACGAAAAACGGATGTTACAGGAGGCCGTCGATGCTTTAATTGATAACGGTCGTCGCGGTCGCACGGTGGTGGGGGCCAATAATCGCGCCCTGAAGTCTTTATCGGATATTATCGAGGGTAAACAGGGGCGTTTCCGTCAAAATCTCCTCGGTAAACGGGTTGACTATTCGGGACGTTCGGTAATCGTTGTCGGTCCGAAATTGAAGATCTATCAATGCGGTTTACCCCGGGAAATGGCGATCGAATTGTTCCAACCCTTCGTTATCCATCGTTTAATTAAATTAGGCATCGTCAATAATATCAAGGCAGCCAAGAAAATGATCCAACGGGGGGATGCCAATGTTTGGCACGTCTTGGATGAAGTAATCACGGGACACCCGGTGATGTTAAACCGCGCCCCCACCCTGCACCGTTTGGGCATTCAAGCGTTTGAACCGATACTGGTGGAGGGCCGGGCGATTCAGTTACATCCCCTCGTCTGTCCCGCTTTTAACGCTGACTTTGACGGCGACCAAATGGCCGTACATATTCCCCTCTCCCTGGAAGCACAATCGGAAGCGCGATTATTGATGTTGGCCTGTCATAATATTCTCTCACCGGCGACCGGTCGCCCGATTGTTGCCCCTTCTCAGGATATGGTTTTGGGTTGTTATTATCTCACGGCCGAAAATCCCAAGGCCCAAAAGGGTGGAGGTCGTTATTTCGCCAGCATGGATGACGCTATTCGCGCTTTTGATCAGGGATTGGTGGATCTGCACGCTTCTGTGTGGTTGCGTTTACCAGTCGGAGAAAAGGTGAAAACCAATAAACCCGATGAGGAAGTCCTGGAAACGGAAACTCTCCCCGATGGCAGCATCTGGAAATATTATCGGGAGCGCAAAACCCGGGAGAAGGATGGTGAGATAATTTCTCAGTATGTGCGTACTACTGTAGGGCGAATTATCTACAATAAGACGATTCTAGAAGCTTTAGTAGTCTAGAGAGAGATTCCCTTAGGGTGGGCATTGCCCACCTTAATTTTTAGGCTAAAGCGGCAATACATTCTATTTCCACTAGCACATCTTTGGGAAGACGGGCCACCTCCACACAGGCCCGGGCCGGGGCAGTTTCCGGGGGGAAATAACGGGCATAAACTTGATTCATCGCCCCGAAATTGGCTAAATCCGAGAGAAAGACGGTAGTTTTCACCACATTTGACCAATTAGCCCCGGCAGCGGTTAAAATGCCCTCTAGATTGGCCATAACTTGTTCGGTTTGGGCGCTAATTTCCCCGGAGACGATTTCACCCGTGACGGGATCTAGGGGAATTTGTCCCGCAACAAAGAGAAAAGGACCGGTAGCGGCGATCGCTTGATTATAGGGACCCACAGGGGCCGGAGCTTTATCAGTACGGATGACCTGATTATTCATGGGCAGGATAGTTAAAAAAGATGACATTGAATCAATTGAATATTTTCCCAGTTTTTCGATCGCTTGCAGTTAATTTTCGCCGGTTAGGGGGTTTAATTTTGACTGATTGTCTTTGTCGAAGGTGCGCTAAAAGCGATTGTACGAGAAATAAGTCAACATTTATGACGTTGCAATTCTGCATCTAACTCTGTTAACAAAGCATATATTCTATCAAAATCATGTTGAGTTTTAGAAGGAGCGTCATAGGTTCTCAAAGTACCTTTAGTATGAGTATGAGCCGGGAGCATCTCACCTTTGCAATGAGCATAAATACTTAGTGGAAAAATAGGCTTTTCGAGGGTAATTCTTGTTTTAATTCTCCATGTACGCAGTCTTTAAAAGCCTCTATTTCGTTCCAAGACACGATTAAGAGTGGCTT